>SLMF01000124.1 GCA_007133715.1 Planctomycetaceae bacterium | reverse complement strand
GCCCTGCGCGGCGTCCTTGCCCGCCGATTTGCCCAACGAGGCAGGATTGCCTCGAATATCCAATAAGTCATCCAGGATTTGAAAAGCAAGTCCCACATGTTCGCCATAGCGGGTGAGAGCCTCCAGCTCCTTCGGAGGGGCACCCGCTACGATTCCACCCATCCGCAACGCCGCACGAAATAGCGCTCCGGTCTTCCGCCGATGAATCCGCTCTAAATCGGCCAAACCAATCGGCGTGGAACTGGCCCGCATATCCGCTACCTGACCACCCACCAAGGAACGGGGGCCCGCCGCCGAAGCCAAGACACCGCAACAGGCCAAAGCCCGCTCCGCCGGAGTGATCCCCGACGTGATCACCTCGAATGCCTGGGCTAATAAAGCATCCCCCACCAGAATCGCCATCGCCTCGCCGTAACGTACATGGCAGGTCGGTCGACCCCGACGTAAACGGTCGTCGTCCATCGACGGCAGATCGTCATGCACCAGCGAATAGGCGTGAATCATTTCGACAGCACACGCCGCCGGCATCGCCCGCTGGACCTCTGAACCGCACGATTCGGCCGCCATTAACACCAAAATGGGGCGCAAACGCTTGCCCGGCGCGAGCAGACTGTAGCGGATGGCCTCCCGCAGCACGTCGGGACAGTCGCCGTCATAGTGGGTCAATCGCTCCAAGGCGTCCTCAATCTGCGGAGACATCGCAACGGCAAACCGAACAAACGGATCGGTGGCTTCCCGGGAGGTGGTCGTTCTCATGGTAAGACAGGCAAAATAAACGGCAAGGAATCCCTAAAACAGCGTGGTCGAGCGGTCCTCTTCCGAGTTGTCTTCCGAATTCCGCGGACGTGACCGCCGACGACTCCGCGATGCCGCCTTCTCGTCCAACGTCAATTCCCCTTCCTCGAACGCTTCCGTGACCGGATTCCCGTCCGCATCGAAGCCCGATAATAATTCAATCTTCCGCTCGGCCGACTCGAGTGCTCGATAACAAAGCTTCAAATGCGTGACACCCTCTTCGTAACATCCCAACGATTCACTCAGTCCCAGCTTCCCCTGTTCTAACTGCTGAACGATCGCCTCAAGTCGTTCCAGGGAATCTTCGAAGGATGGAGGAGGGGTTTCTTGACGATCGGATGTCGATTTCTTGGTCACAATGGGGGCTCCGAACCGGAAAGGCGGACGGCTTCTGTAGCGACTGCCCCCTAAGGTAAACCGAGCCGCCCTTTTTTTGTAGCCCACCTGCCCTGCCTTCGCCACATTCGTCTTCCCCGACCACAAGCTGCCAATCCCCACAACGGCCTCGGTGTCCCGTGGTGGTTGGAATCCGGTGGCGGATGAGGGTACAATCAGATGGGTTCGTCGCGAAAGAAATGTCGGAACGCTAGTCTTGTTTTCTTTGCGGAGGGTTAAACGCCATGTGGTCCCGAATCAACGCATTCTTACGGCGGAGAAGTTTGGTGGTCGGTTTGTTCACCGTCGCTCCCCTGCTGGTCTTCCTCCTGGGGCTGCTGGCCTGTGTCAAACACCCGGTAGGCGACCCGGAACGAAGCCAGGTGGATTCCCAATACGTGGGCGTGTGGCATACCCGAGACGCTGAAGGACTGACAACCTTGGCCCTGATCCGGCCCTATGATGCCCGAACCTACCTGATCGGAGCCTTCAGCTACACCGAAACGGATGGGCAAATCACGCCCGACCAGCACGTCAACTTCAAGGCGTGGTTGACTCCGCTGGGCGAGTCGACCTTTATGACCTTGGAACCCCTCCTCTGGTCGCATTTCGCCGGGATCACGCGGGAGGTTCCTTACCTGGTGGGCGAAATCCAACGGGTCGATGAAAAGCTTCGCATTCGGTTCCTGGATGGCCAGGAGAGGCGTGTGCACGGAACGGAAGACGGCTCGGAATTGGAGACACTGATCCGGGAACATGGGGACGAAGACTCGTTGTATACCGATGACGTGCTGATGTTCGACCCGGTCGAGGACAAAGCGCGGATCCAAGCGATTCTCGAGGCGTTCCGTCCCTGGGACTCGTAGGATCGTTTCCCTTGTATCCGGTGGTGTTGGGGAATCCGCGGATCACGAGCTACGGCCTGCTGCTCGTGCTGGCGTGTTTGGCGGCTTGGTATGCGGCGCGCCGACGGGCGGTCCGTTTCGCGGTTCCCGCGCACCGTCTGGATGTACTGATGCCGTTGCTGTTGATCGGCATGTTGGCGGGTGCGTGGGCGGCTGGTCAGTGGGGGCCCCGGTCGGCTGCCGATTTTTCGAACGACCACCAGCTGTTCGGCGGGCTTGCCGTTGCGGCGGTCCTGGTCATCGTGTTCGCCCGCGCGACCCGCACCCCGCTGGGCCGGTTGTCCGATGCCTTTGCCTTCGCTCTGCCGATCGCCCTCGTGCTGATCCGCACAGGCTGCTTTCTGGGCGGTTGTTGTTGGGGCACGCTCTGCGATCCCCGCTGGCCACTCGGTGTCACGTATCCGCAGGGCAGTCCGGCCTATTATCAGCAGGTGCTGGGGGGGCAGTTGCCCGGCGGCGCCGCGCGCTCGCTGCCCGTGCACCCGGTGCCGCTGTACGAAGCGGCCGGCGTGCTGGTTCTGCTGGTCGCGCTGCTGCTGTTGGATCGCCATTGGCGCCGGTGGGGCGAGTCGTTTTTGGCCAGCGGCTTGGGTTACTGCGTCCTGCGTTTCGGTCTGGAATGGCTGCGAGCCGATACGGCCGTCGTAGCCGCCGGACTGACCGAATCGCAAGCGGCTTGTTTGGGGCTGGTCATCGTCCTGCTTGGAGCGGGAGCAACCCGCCGCTATCTAGCCGCTCACGGACGAACCGAGTTGTATCGTGCGCGGTAGAGATTGGCAGGAGCTTGCACCAGTCTCACGGTGAATATGCTGAGTCTTGGCACGAAACAACACCGGTGGCCGGTTTTTAGTTCGTAGTTCTTAGTCCCTGCTTCCTGATCATCAATAGTGGGGGCGCAGGGAACTCGGCGTGCTCGTGTAACTGCGAGGGTGGACGAGCATCAATTTGATCGGAAACGCCGCCGCATTGCCAAAAAAGTGGATCGAGGAAGCCACCGGCTGCAGCGCAGGATAGCATCGACTCTGACCATAGCGTTCCAAACCCGCATCCTGAAAATACAACGGCTGGTGATAGAACCTGCCCGAGGCCCACCCGAACCGGAAGTCCGGCCACTCGTCCCGCCCTAAAGACGCATCGCTGACCGGAACCGTCTCCTCGAAAAATTCGGGGGCCCGATCCCGAGGCAACTCGGCCCGCTCCAACCGCGCATCGGCCCGAATTTCCGACAGTGGCTTGAAAACACGACCCGGCGCTTGTACCACCGGCTCGATCTCACGCGACTCGGCCCCAGCCCCGACACTCCATCCCCAGCAGAACGCCAGCGATAAACTCGCCACCAGCACCTTGAACGCCCCGAGGCGCGATCCTTGCACCTTCGTTTCCATCACCAAGCTTCCCTTCTTCAAGACCCAGGGGAATCGGGATAGCCCCGTTTCGAGCCACTACTGCTACAATTCGTCCAAACATCGGCAACGGCTCGCGTCGGACTGGCTCAGGCAGCATGTCTGTTACAATCGCGCTGTCTTCTCATCCTCGCTGCGGCAAAAATGCAACGACGAGGGAGACTTTAACGGGGGTGGGGCGTCGCAAAACTCGATCTCGAATAGCTGATCCAGGTGGAACTGGCGGAAGATCTCTGCAGTCACCGGCTGCAGCCCCGTCAAAACCAAGTGCCCCCCCAGCGTTCGAATCCGACGGTTCATCGTGACCAAACGTGCCACAAACAAACTCGATACATAGTGCATCTGGCCCAAATCCAAGACGACTCGCAGGTCTCGTACCGTACGGGGCAACGCCTCGATCAACCGATCCACTTCGCTCGGCTCGGGAGTCTTCCCCGAAACGGATTCCAAGTACACCCCCTGCGAAACAGGTATTCGGCGGCACCACAGGCCGAAACCACAGTCGGAGCACGGTGCATCGAAGGGCGGAAGAGCTACCAAATGGGGCAATGGGTTTCCGCAAACCGGGCATTGAAAAGACAGTTGGCCCCGCTGTTCCAAGTCGGGAAATGTTGCGCAACTCATGTTGTGTCCTCCCCGTATCGAGAGGTGCGACTCGTCACGCGACGGCCTGCCGACCGGTCGGCCGGCCAACACGCAACCTTTACCTCAATCATACCTTGATTCGCGGCAAAAAGTATACTTCTTTGCGGGTGGAAAGCTTATACTTCTTTTCGGCTGGCTGGCTTGCTAAACGCTGCCGAGTGCGGTACATCTTAGCTCACCATGAAAATCATCGCCCTGCAATCCGGGAGTCACGGAAACTGCTTTTACGTCGAGGCAGACGGCGTGCGGCTGCTGGTCGATGCCGGCATCAGCGGGCGGCAGGCCCAGCTGCGGCTGAAGACGCACGGACGGGACATCCACCGCGTCGATGCCTTGCTGGTTTCGCACGATCATCGGGATCATGCCGGTTGCATGGGCGTTTTTCAACGCAAATTCGGGGTTCCCGTCTACGCCACACGGGGAACGATGCAAGCGGCGCAACGACGCTTGCACTTGGGGCAAATGCAGGATGTTCGCGAAGTGGTGCCCGGTTCGCCTGTCGAGTTTGGTCACGTTGTTGTGCATACGCTGCCCACGCCGCATGACGGAGCGGACGGGGTGGCCTTTGTGATCCAGGATGCGCGGCACCGGGTGGGGATCCTGACCGATTTGGGGCACGTTTTTGCTGAACTGCCCCCCCTGCTGGATACCCTGGATGCGGTGGTGTTGGAGAGCAATTACGATCCGACACTGCTGGCCGAGGGCCGTTATCCGGAGTTTCTCCAACGCCGGATTCGCGGGCCGGGGGGACATTTGTCCAATGAGGAGGCGGGCGAGTTGCTGCGGGCGATCCGGGGCAAACGCCTGCAATGGGCCTGCTTGGCTCACCTCTCGGCAGATAACAACCGTCCCGAACTGGCACAAGCTACCCACCGCCGTATGTGGGGCCCGCGTTTCGAACTGTTCGTGGCGACTCGCGACCACGCCTCCGAGGTTCTCGAAGTCTGATGTTCCCAAGCTCCAGCGCCGCGGACAAGGCTCAGCTTTCTCCTGCCAGCTGCTCGCGCAACGCCCGGGCGCGCAGCAAGTTGCCGTGCTGTTGCGGGGAATCGTCCAGCAGCAGCAACTCGCGGGCCGCTTCTTTACGCCCCAACCGCTCCAGTACGCGAGCCAGATTGTAACGAGCGCCCGCGGTCCAGGGGCCGTCCTCGTGAGCCTCCAAGCAGCGGAGCTTCAGCCAGTCGTGGGCATCTTCGTAACGGCCCGTGTCGAAGTGGATCAGCGCCAGCCAGAAACTGGCGTTCTGTTTGGTGCGGATCACCATCTGCTGGCTGTGTTTCAAATGCGCTTCCCACTCCGGATCGTTCTGGCGTCCCCGCACGATCCCCAGGGATTGTTGGACCCGCGGGGAGGTGGGGATCTGCTCGATCATCGAGTCGGGAACGCGGGCGCGGAGGTAAAGGGCTTTGGCACCTTCCAGTTCGGCTTCGTCCTCCGAATCGAATCTGCCGCGGAAATGCTGCTGCCGACCCTGAGTCAGTGGGGTGTCCTCGCCAAGAATCCACTCCTCGAAGAACAGCCCCCGCATCAGTTGGACGTCCTCTCGAGCACGCCGCTCCAAAGCAAGCCGATATATCCATGTCTCGAAGGGCGTTTCCCACAATTCTACACCCGCCAAACCGCACGGCTCCAAACGCTCGGCCCATCGCTCCGGACGGATTGACAACGCCAAAGGAGGACCACTGGTCGGCTGCCGCTCGATCAGAAGCATCCGCAACGTCAACGCCTGCGGCGCGGCATCCAGCAACGCCACCACCCGCTCCAACTGGTCCGCCGAAACCGGATAACGGTGCTCGCGACCCACATCCAACTGCCGCAGCAACCGCGGTTCCGCACGCACCTGCTCCAGCGTCGCCACCCCCGTGACCCCCTCCGCCGGTATCGGCAACCCCAGTTGAGTGTCAAACAGGTACAAGCAACCATCGATCAACGCCGCGGGCAACCACGGACGCGGACGCTCCCCCTCTTCTCGGATGCCCAACATCACCACGTCGACTTCCATTTGGCGGGCCAAACCGGCAAACACCCGCGCCCGCTGCCAAGCGTCGCCCCGGCCGAACATCAGGGTCTGCCAGGGAAAGGTACGATAACCGGGGCCCGGTTCCGCCCGCGACAATACCTCAGCAGAATCCCCGTACGGTCCTCCAGCCGGGTGGTCAAGCAACGGCTCCAATTGTATGTTGCGGATCGTCCAGTCAAACAGCTGCCAGGCAACCCACACATCATACGCATGCGGCTCACCCCGCGCTGCCTCCAATTCCGTCCACCACTCGTCCGAAACCTGACTGCTCGCCGCCTCCGTGACCCACTCGGCAAGACTTCGCATCCAAGACGCCTCCCGCAGGTACAACACGTCCTCGGTCGTGATCTGCCGCTTGTCCAGATCCCTCAACGGACCGATCGTTCGCAGATGCTCGGGAAGATCGTCCAAGACCCCCGTGGCCTGCCAATCCGCATCATCCGCCACCGTATCCAGCCAGCGGTTCAGATAGTACGCGGTCTGCAGTTTGCCCTGCTGCTGATCGAACACCTCCAGTCGGCCCAAGTAATCGACTGCCCGTTCCAGATAATCGCGATCGGCCTGCATCAACGGCCCGGTTGCCGTGCCGCGAGGACGCGGATCGCGCGGGCCGCAACCAACCGGAACCAACACCACCAGCAACAACAGCAAGCCCCGGCCGATGGCAGCTCGATACCTCGGGATTGCCCCCCCCAAAGAAGTACACAGGACGTCGATGTGCCTCAGCTCTGCAGGATGTGAATCGGCGAATAGTCGCTTCATGGTCAAATTTCAGCTATCCGTGGTAGGGGTGCGAACAACCGGGAAGTCCGCAACACAATTGCGGCCTACCCCCGTCAGCGGGGCGTGACGGCATCATGGGCCACCACGCGTTGCTGCAATTATACCGCGTGCAGTAGAAATTGTCCCATCTGCATCGTCGGTCCCAGGCCGGAGTTGCTCGGATCCAATCGCCGTTGGCGCGGGCAAAGAACGGCACCCGCATCGCGCCGGGCCAGGCGGTCTGCCAAAGCACCCGGCCGTCTGAACGAGCCAACGCCGAAACACGCTGACGAGGAACGCGTTGGCGGCCGCCGACCAGTCGAGCAGGTACAGACCCTCGATCTGCTGCATCTCGGCGGTCTGGCGGCCGAAGTCGTCGTAGCGGACCAGGATGTACGAGCCGTCGGTCAAGGTGGTGGTCGTGCGGTTGCCGAAGATTACCTCGCAGACGATGCGTGCCCGCTTTCTGGGGTCAGCCGGTGATGGCGAACAACTCCTGGAGGAACGCGCGGTTGTGCCGGTAGCAGTCGACCAGACTCTTGTCGCGGACCGTGGCGCCTTCGATGATCAGCCAGCCGGAATAGCCGATGGCGTCGATCGCTTGGCGGACGCCCGGGTAGTCGACTTCGCCTTGACCCAAGAGGGAGCCGTTTTCCTTCATGTGGATCTGGCAGATCCGTTCCTTTCCCAGCTGGCGGATCTCGGCGGGCACATCGTAGCCGCGGGTCGTCATGTTGGCCACATCGTAGTACACCTGCACGGCGGGCGAATCGACCGCGTCCAGGATCCGCAGATGATCGTCGGCGTTCAGCCAGCTTTCGATCCCCAGCACGACGCCCGCCTGTTCCGCTTGCGGGGCGACGCGTTTCAGTCGGCGGATGACTTCAGCCTGCTTGTCCCGATCGCCTTGGATATCGCCGGCACCGAAGAAGGCCAGCAGGCAGACGCGGACGTCCAGTTGCGGCATCACGTGGACGACATCAGCCACCCAGGCTTCGGTGCGGGGGTCGGTGGCGTAGGGGATGTTGTTGAGAATTCCCATAGCCAGGGACGCGATCTGGACGCCCGTTTCCGTCGCGGTCTGCAAGTAGTTTTCGCGGACGGCCGTTTCGCGCAGGTCGTGCGGGGCGCCCGGTTCTCCGAAACTGACCTCGACGCCGTCCAAGCCGATTTCGCGGGCCACGTGGAAAGCCTCGGGGGTTTGGCGACGGCCCAGCGACCAGTCGCAGGCTCCGATGCGGAAGCGGGGCGCCTCGTGCTCGGCGGAGTCGGCGGCCGACCCACGCGGGGCGGCGGCCCAGGCCAGGGCGGCGGCCGAGGTACGTAACCAGGTGCGGCGATTCAATGTCTGCATGGCGGTGCTCCGAAAATGCGGATCAGGAAACAGGGGTCTGGTTCAAGTCAGGCAACTGCCGCTAAGGACGCGGCGGGGAATCGGCCAGGGTAGCGGGAGGTTCTTGATCGGCGGCCCAGTAAATGCTGTACGCCAACAGTCGCCGGAAGACCTCGCAGGCGAAATCGTCCTGGTGACCCAGCGAGGTGTAGAACACGCGGCCCCCGCCCGCATGACGGTATGTCCAGCTGACCGGCTCGTGCGGCAGCGCCTCGCCCACGCGTCCCATCATCAGCAGCTGGGCGCCCTCTTCCAAAGGCCGGGTTTTGTAGAGCCACGAGGTGCTGGTGACTTCCTGCTCGGGAAAACCCTGCAGGATCGGGTGGGCCCGCGCCGGGGCCACCGCCCACACATGCGTGGGAGGATCCTCGGGCCGCCGATTGCTGTGATGGCCGTGGTAGTTGCCGCCCAGCACCTGGGGATCGAACTCCGGCCACACATCGTGACCCTCCGGCGGATCGCCCCGGCGGAGAGCGAAGGCGTGCGAGCTGGTTCGTAAACCGACCACCGCCCGGCCTTCGTCAATCCAACGCCGGAAAACCGCCAACTGATCGCGTGGCAGAATCCGCCGCCGTACGCTCAGCACCACCACGTCCGGATCGCATGCGTCCTGAATGCCCGGCAACGAATGGAGGTCCTCCGTGTCCTCATACACGTAACTCAACCGGAAATCACGCTGTAAATGACGGCGGGCGAATTCGGTCAACGTGCTTTCCGTCTCGTATTCGTCCTCCGCCAGCACCAGCACCACGTGCGGACGCTGGTCCGAGGCGAAACGAAACGGCTCGCCACCCAAGACCTGGTCGCTGGTGATCGTCGGGCAGACATGCCGCTCGATGTGCTCGACAATCAAGTCCGTGCCGCTGTGGTGGCTGACGTACGGCCAACGCTGCGGATTGTACATCGTGTCGGTCAGATCGCGGACCAGCACCGTCTGCCGACCATGCCGGACCATCTGCCGCAGACCGAACGGACGGCCCAGGACACACATGTTCGTATGCACGCCGACCAGCATCACGTGCGCGATTTCACGGTCTTCCAACAAGTTCCAGATCTCCACGCCGCTGTC
>SLMF01000679.1 GCA_007133715.1 Planctomycetaceae bacterium | reverse complement strand
GTCGCGGCTCGGGAAACGCAGATCAGCGTGGAACCGACGTATCTGGTCCATGTACACAGCCGCCGGGTTCAATTGGAAGCGACGTTCAAGTATCGGCTGCGGGGAGCGAGTCTTCACGGCTTGAACATTCATATGCCGGGCTGGCAGGTGACGCAGATCGCGCCCCAGGCGGTGGTCGATTTGGAAGCCTGGGATCGGAACGAAGTCGAGCCGCTGGTAGTACCGTTGACATCGGCGGCGGTGACCGAGGACGGGGAGTTTACGCTGCAGGTATCGGCGGTCCAGGAGTTGGGCGATCCCCGAGACGGTTTGTCGATCACCTTGCCGCGTCCGGAGGCCAAGGCGTTGACGCCGGCCACGGTGGTGGTGTTGCCGGCGGACAATGTCGAGTTGAGTGTCTCGGAGCAGGATTCGCGGGGTTTGGAGCGGGAGCCCTTTCCGCCACGGCTGGAGTTGCCGGAGCGTCAGCAGCGGCCGCTGTTTTTCCGCGAGCTGCATGAAACCGGGGGCAGCCAGTTGGTGGCGTCCATCGAGCTGCGGGAACGTTCCGTATCGATCAGCGGGACGGCCGACATCCGCTTGGATGCGCGGACGATTCGCGTGGATCAACGTTTCCAATATCGGGTGGCCTACGAACCGTTGCGCAAGCTGGACTTTGTCCTGCCCCGCCAGCTGTTGGAGACAGGGGACTTACGTTTCTTATATGACCAGCAGGCGTTGCCGATGATTCGCATGAACGGTCAGGCGGAGGTGGAAGAGGAGCCTTCGCGCTGGGTGCATGTCCAGGTCGATCCGTTGACGGAACTGACGGGGATGCACGAGATTACGGTGCAGCATGCGCGGCCGTTGAGCGAATTATGGCCGGGGCGGGAGATTGGCGTGGACGTGTCGCTAGTCCAGCCGCGGGCGGACGAGGGGACGATCCTCACCGGCAACAACTTGCAGATCCAGGCGACCGCCGAGGTCAGTTTCCGTTTGGACGACGAGCGTTGGGAGGCGAGTGAGACGGCCGATTCGGCGGCCGGTTTGCTGTTGGGCGCCGATGCCACGTTGCACGATGTCAGCTTGCAGGTCAGCCGCCGCGATCAGCGTCGGCAGACCTCGACGGTGGTCCTGCAGGCCTGGATCGACACGCGGCTGGGTGCTTCGGTTCGCCGCGAGCGGGCCGTATTTCGGGTGACGACGAATCAGGGCCATGTGGCGGTGCGTTTGCCGGAGGGAGCGGACCTGGAACGGGTGGGTCTGAACGGCCAGGAAGTCACGGATTATGCGGCCCGGGATCCGCGGACGAAGGTGGTGGAAGTTCCGTCCGGGGACGAGCATGTATTGGAGTTGTGGTACGAGTTGCCGCGCGCGTCGCGGCCGTTGTCGCGGTTGGATCTCGAAGTCCCGCAGTTGGTGGAAGCGCGTTCCAACCAGCGGGTGTTTTGGACCCTGGCCACGGCTCCGGATGTGCATTTGCTGTTGCCGCCGGCCGAGGTGACTCCGGTCTTGAGCTGGACGTGGCGGGGGTTCTTTTGGGTGCGTACGGCCCGGCTGCTGCCCCAGGATCTCGAGCGTTGGATTGGGGCTGCGCCGCAGCCGGGAGATATTCCCGAGACGGCGAACCGGTATCTGTTCAGTTCCTTCGGTCCACTGGGTCAGCTGCGGTTCAGTCTGGCCACGCGGGGTACGATCTTGATCACGATGTCGGGCGCGGCTTTGCTGATCGGCCTGCTGGTGATCTATTTGCCCTGGCTGCGGCATCCGGCGACTCTGTTTGCCGGCAGTTTGGCGGTGTTTACGATCATTCTCTGGTATCCGGATTTGGCTTTGGCCTTGCTGCAGGCGGCCGTGTTGGGATTGTTGCTGACGATGCTGGCGGTTGTGCTGCGTTGGTATTTCGATCATCACCGGCTGCGGGGTACGGTGATTCGCGGTACGACCTATGCCAGTCCGGACTCGCAGACGGTCCAGGCGGCACCCGCCCTCCCGGAGCAGCAGGCCGTAACCAGCACCGCCACGGCTTCGCTGGGTCTGGGAGTGGTGGAGTCGCGGGCATGAGTTGCTTGGCCTTGCTGGTTGCCGCGTGGGCGGTATCGGTTGCGGAATCGGCCGCGGCGGCCGAGCCCCCGGCGCACGCCTTCCAGCGTGTGCATGTTTCCGAACGGGACTTGGGAGAACTGCCCTTGGAGGGTGCGTTCGTGCCCATGCGTCGCGAGCGTTTCGAGCAACTGGTCCGTTCGGCGCAGGTGACGGCGATCCCGCGTGACGGGGAGCTGCACAGCCGGATTGCGGAGGTCACTCTGACGGCCCGCGTCGAAGGTCAGCGGCTGGTCAACGGCGAGGCCCTGTTGCGGATTGAGCACCGTGCCGAGCATCCGGGGATCCTGTCTTTGGAGCCTTGGAATCTGGTGGTGGAACAAGCGGTGTGGGAGGTTCCCAGGGAAGCCGAGGAGGCGTCGATCCGCAGTGGTCCGGCGGTCCAGGCCGGTTTCAACGATGCGGGCCAGTTCACCCTGCTGGTGCCGCAGGCCGGCGACCTGCGGCTGGCCTGGACGTTGCGGGGCCAGCGTGAGGGCGCCGAATCGGTGGCCTTCCAGCTGCAACTGCCCCCCTGCCCCTTGACCCGCTTGCTGCTGGAAGTGCCCCCCGGCCAGCGGCCGGTGGTCCAGCAGGGTTTGGTGACCTTGGACCAGCAGGCGGTGGATGGCGAAGCTTGGGACCGCTGGCTGGTGGAGCCCAGTGGGCCGTCGCCCCTGGCGTTGCGAATCGTGCCGCGGGAGACCGAGACGGCTTCCGCGCGGCGAGTATTGGTTCGGCAGCAGCAGGAGTACCGGATCAGCCCGCTCGGTTTGGAGTTCACGGCCGAATTGCGGTTGGACGTACTGCACGAAGAGTTGAACCAGTTGACTTTGGAACTGGATCCTGCGTTGCAGTTCTTGGAGGCCCAGTCGGGTTCTCAGACGCTACGTTGGACGCAGGCCACGGGTGAGGACCGCACCTTGGTCACCCTGGAAATGCCGGAACCGCTGCTCGGGACGGATCGCCGTGTCCGCTTGCGTGCCGTGTCAGAGGTTCGTAGTGGCGAGCGGTGGACGCTGCCGCAGCTGTCGGTTGCCGACACGGCCTGGGTGCAAGGCCGGGCTCGATTGACCATCCCCGAGTCGCTGGTTTTACAGCGTGTGGACACGGTTGGGGGTCGGCAGCGTACGGTACCTTCGGCGGAGGCGGCGGAGGGGAATTCGGAGTCGGAGGTTCGGGCGGCGGTCGAGAAAACGGAGGTGGTCGAGATCGATCTGTTCGGGCCCGACTCGCAGGTGGCGGTGATGCTGCAACCGCGGGGTGGCCAGTTGTCCAGCCGGACGGGCACCTCGGTGAATCTGGGGCGCAGCCGCACCTCGGCGGTGCAGACGATCGAGCTGAGCGCGACCGGTCCTCCCCGTTTCGAATTGTTCCTGGAGGCCGCGTTCGACTGGACCATCGACCTGATCGAGACGCAGCCGGCGGGCCTGCTCGAATCCTGGGCGCCGGTCGGTCACACGGGGCGGCAGCGGCGGTTCCAGCTGCGGCTGCGCGAACCGCTGGCGGCCGACAACCCGTTGCAGCTGAAAATCCATGCCCATGGCCGCCCGCTGCGGGGCGACGAGGCCTGGAGCGGTCCGCGGCTGCGGGTGGCGCGTGTGGAAGAAGCCACTTCGCTACAGCGGCTGGTCGCCTTGACCACCGAACCACCGCACCAGATCCGGTTGAGCGGCGACGCCCATCTGACGCGTCTGACCTCGCAAGATTTGGAGCAGCCGCAGCAGGAATTGCTCAGTCTGTCCCCGGGCGCCGTGTACTTTGTGGACGATGGGGGCGCGGCCGATCTGCGGGTCCGGGTGACCAGCGATCCGCCCGAGTATTCGGCTCGCATCGACGTCGAGGCCGACGTCAGCGAACGGCGGGTGGACCTGACATACCGCTTCCACATCGATCCCGAGTCTTCCGCCTTGGATCGGTTGAATCTGCGGTTTTCCCGGCTGAGCGAGGGCCCGATCCAATGGACGTGGGGTGACGATCAAGCGTTGGTCGCCCGGCGCCAGCAGATGGCTCGGCTGCCCTTGGACGATCCGGGCCAGAGCTGGTTGGTCGAGTTACCCGAGCCGATGGGCCAGCCGTTTACATTGGTCGCCCGCCGCCGCTTGGAGTTCCAGGAAAACGGGCTGGTGGTTCCCTTGGGAGCGGCACCGGGGGCTGCGGTCCAGGTCGGCATGCTGACGGTCCGTTCCAGCGAATCGCAGCCGCTGCAGTTGGACCCGCATCAGCTGGAGCCCATCGCGGCGGAACCGGTGCCGCCCGACCGCTACGGTACGACCCGGGCGGCGTTCCGCTACGATCCGACCCAAGACAACCGCTTGACAATCGAAGCCGTGGGGCGGGCGAGCCCCGCGGAATTGGCTTGGATCTGGTCCGCCGACCTGGTCTCCCGGCACGATCGGGATGGCCGCACGGTTCACCAAGTGACCTATCGTGTGGAAAGCTTCGGGGCTTCGCATCTGCTGCTCCGCTTGGACGAGCCCGGCGAGTGGTTGGCGGCTCATGTCGAGGGGCGAGAGGTGGCCCTGGCGCGGGAGACTTCCGACGCCAACGAATTGCGGGTCCCCTTGCCACGCGGCCAGCGATTTCCCACGGTGTTCGTGCAGTATCTTGTGGAGGGTCCGCCGCTGGGCGTGGCCGGCCACACGCGGGTGGTCTGGCCAGTTGGGGAAACGCACGTCTTCCGCCGCACGTGGACCGCCTGGCTGCCGCCTGGAATCGCCCCCTTTCCTCAGCCGGAGCGTTCCGGGAACGACGCCTGGTACCAGCGGCTGTTCGGCCGCTTGCTGCGGGCTCCCGAGACGCCGCGGTTCCATCCGTTGCGACCGGGCGAATGGTGGGCTTCGGCAACCGGTGTCCGCCCCGCGGCCAGCTTGCCACGGCAGCAGGCAGTGCGGGATTTGGACCGGCTCTGGGAACGCTTTGTCCACCTGCAGGACCAGGCGAACGGCCAGCCGGTGACCTGGGGGGAACTGCTGCAGGCCTGGCAACCGAGCGAATCGGAGCAGGCGGGCCAGCCAATCAAGGTCTGGGTGGATCAGCATGCCCAGGGTTTGGCGGGCTTCACCGCGGACACGGTGGTCGACAAGCCGGAAGTGTCTCGCGACTTGCTGCTGACTGCCGATGCGCGCGCGGCCGCCGCCGCGGCCTTGCTCGATACGGCCAACCTGGGGCTGGTCGCGGGCCGCGAACAGATTCTGCTCACGCAGCAGGAAACGCTGGTGGTCGAGGCTGGCGAGCGGATTGCTGGCTGGCCCTACGTGTTTGCCCGCGACTCCCGCCGCTTTCAGGTGGCGTTGGAACAGGGCGCCGGGGATCTGCAGCGTGTGCCGTTGGCGAGCTGGACCGCGGACGCCGCCCCGGCTCGCGTTTGCTGGGAAACGGACCGGTTATGCAAACACATCTTGCAGCGCGCGGGCTGGACCGCGCACCGGTTGGCCGATTCCACAGGCGGAGCGCGTCTGGCCTCGGCGACCCAGCAGGCTACGGCTGCCATTTACCAGCCGCAGGTGTTCCACACGCTGGGTTGGACCTGCTGGCTGGCCGGAGTGGCGCTGGCCTTGTGGCTGGTCGCCGGGCAGATGCGGCGCGGGCTGTTGCTGGTCGTTCCCGCCGGGCTGGCAGCGCTGTTGGCGCCCCTGCTGCTGAATGCGATCTTTCAGAGCTTCTTCCTGGGAACCGTGCTGGGCAGCGGGCTGAGTTGGCTGCTGTTGCGTGGGAATCTGCGAGCCCGCGGGCCCCGGCAGGTGCTGCCGCCCAGCGCCCTGCCCGCTTCGCCCGCCGCGGCCAGTGCCACGGCGACCGCCTTGGGCAGCCTGCTGCTCCTGCTGCTGCTCGCCGCCACGGCTCGAGCGGAGGACGCCCGACCGCCTGCAGCCCCGCCGCCCGTGTATCAGGTGCTCAGCCCGATCGATGGCGAGGATCGTCCGGTGGGCGATTACGTGTTCGTGCCTCGGGCCTTCTACGAGATCCTGCTGCGAAAAACCACGCTCCCGCCGCCCACCGCCCAGCAATGGATGATCTATGACGCCACGTATCGCGCCAGCCTGCATTGGAACGTGGCGGAGGAACAGCTGTCCGTGTTCGAGTTGACCGCGCAGTACCAGCTGGAGGTTTTCAGCTCGGCGGTCACGCTGCGGTTGCCGATGGCGGAGAGACAGGCGCATCTGCTGCCCAATCGCGTCCTGTTGGACGGGGCGCCCGCCTCGGTTCGCTGGCTGGACGAGGGGGGCGGCTTGGCCGTCGAGATCCCTTCGCCGGGCGTCTACCGGCTGGAATTGGCCTTTCGCCCCCTGGTCCGTCGCGGGGAGGAGTATGACAGTTTCCAGCTGGCGATCCCCCGCGTGGCCCGCAGCCGTTTGAATGTGGAATTATCCGAGGAAACCAGCGGTTTGGAGTTCCCCTCCGCGCTGGGACGCGTCCAGAGCGATCTCCGCAGCGGCGAGCGGATCGTCCAACTGGGGCCGACGGACACCTTGGCAGTCCGCTGGCCCTCGGGAGCCCGCGGGGCGCCCGCCCCGGCGACCCTGCAAGCGGAACAGCTCAGTTGGCTGCACATCCAGCCGGACCAGGTGCGGCTGGACGCCCGGATCCGACTGACCAACCCGCACGCGCCGGTAACCCACGCCCAATTGGATGTCGATCCCCGCCTGCGGCTGTTGCCGCCCGCCGACGATCAACCGATCAGCTGGTATGAGACGTTGGAGGGTTCGACGCAAACGATCCAATTGACGTTCCAGCCGCCCCATCAGCAGCAAGTCGAATTGGACCTGACCTTCGTGTTGGAAGACACGTTCGGGATCGGCCAGGTGTTTCTGCCCCAGCTGCAGGTGGTGGCCGATCGGGTGCAACGTCAGTGGCTGGCGATTTCGATCGCTCCCGAGCTGGAGTTCGAGCTGCCGTCGATGCCTGCAGAGGGGTTTCCCACGCCGGGCGAGTTTTCTTCGGCCTGGGGTGATACCGAGACCGTGCCGCAGGCGGTCCTGCCGGAATTCGAAGCGGGAACGCGTGTGGAGGTCCGACCTCGCCCACCCCGTGCCCAAGCCGATCAGCGGCTGCAGATCAGCTGCAGCCGCGACGCGGCCCAATTGGTCTTCACGGCAAACATCCGCCCGGAACAAGGCAGTTGGAGTCAGTACGAGGTCCAGTTGCCGGCTGCCGAGTTCAGCACGTTGCGAGCCTTCCGGGAAGCGTCGGAGGAGCCGCGGGGTTCCTCCCGGGGCGGCGATTCCTTGGAAATCACGGCGGTTTCCCTCCAGCGGGCCGGTGTTTGCTTTCTGGCCCATTGGACACGCCCCGAACCGGATCGCTTGATCCTGCGAACTACAGAACCGCTGGATGCGACCCATCTGCTGCGGATCGAAGCCCGGCTGTCGATCCCGCCGGCTTACCGGCAAGGCACCCTGCTGCGTTTGCCGCTGTGGCGGCTGGACCACGTACCGGCGCGCTCCCACCGGGTGGATGTCTACCGGGGCCAGCAAGCGCGGGTCTCGCCGATGCGGGTCGACGGCTGGCTCCCGCGGCAGGATTTCCAGCCGGGTCTGTACCGCCCCGAGACGGGCCGCTGGGTGGCTGCCTGGCAGGCCGCCGAAGAATCGCCCGACGACGTCCTGCTGGAAATCGCCCCCAACCGGCCGCAACTCCGCGCCGCTACGGCCATCATCGTGGGCCGCGACGACGAAAGCTGGTCGGCCGAAGTCCACGCCCAGCTGAGCATCGCCGACGGCTTCCTCGATCTCCTGCGCTTCGAAATCCCGGCCGACTGGAAAGGGCCGTTCCAAGTGCAACCGGAAGCCGAACTGACGCTGGACGAGATCCCCGGCCAGGGACGACGGTACTTGGTCGTCCGCCCGCAGGAACCGATCAGCGGTGAATACGAAGTGGTCGTCCGGGCGCCCCTGACCGCCGCCAGCCGTGATCGCGTGCGGGTGCCCGATGTCGTGCTCCAGGATTTCCCCGACGTGGACAGCTATGTCGTGATCCCCTCCCGCATCGATCAGCAGACGATCGAATGGGAACGGGGCGGTTTACAGGCCAAACCGCTTCCCGAAAACTTCGCCTCCCTCCGCCGCTCCTGGGATGTCTCCTACGGCACCCTCCATCCACGCTTCCAAGCCACGATCAAAGACATTCAGGTAGCCGCCGGCCAAGCCTACGTTCGCTTCGCCGATTACTATCTGGATGTCGAGCCGGACGGGCGGGTCCTGGGGGTTGCGAACCTGGACCTGGAGCCGGAAGGCACACGCACCTGCTACCTGCGTCTGCCACCCGGCATGCGCGCCCTGCACGTCCGAGTCGGTCAATTGCCGCTGAACCTGCACGACGCCCCTCAGGGACGCCTCCGCATCGACCTGGGAAACCAACGTGTGGCCCAGCGAATCGAAGTCCTCTATACCGGGCAACTCGATTGGAACTCGAATGCTCCACGCGAACTGCCCGTCCCCGCCGTCGAAGACGTGCCGGTGCGGCAGGCCTGTTGGACCATCCGCCATCCGGACGACGGCTCGCTCCGCGTTCAAACCGCGGGACTGGTCACCACGGCTGCCGAGCAGGATCGACTGCGGTTGCACACCCTGACCGAGCTACTGGCGCAGGCCCAACCTGCTTTGCGGGAGGACAACCTGGACCAACTTCCGCGTTGGTATCTGCCCTGGGCACGCCGCTGGGCGACCGTCCGCAGCCGCTTGACCCAACACGGGGGCGAGCCGGATTTGCCCGTCCTGGAGACGCGTTTCCGCCAGCTGAGCGCCGAGTGGAACATGCCGGATACGTTGGCGGCACCGGAGAGCGACGCCCGGATCTCGGAACCCGCAGAGATCTGGCGACTCGCCGGCAGCCCCGAACGGGCGGCCACGCATCTGGTCGTCACAGAAACCGCCAGCACGCCGCGATTGCAGCAGACGGCCGCTTCGGACCCCGCCCAAAGGACACGGCTGCTGGTCGCGACCCTGCTGGTCATCCTGGCCGGTATTGCCCTGCGAGTGCCACGTCCGCCGTGGCTCGCCCTGCTCCGCCGCCATCCGTACGTCCCGGCAGCCCTGGCAGGCGTCATCTGGTGGACCCACTTTACCGCCAGCTTCCTGGGGTTCCTGCTGGTCGTCGTCAGCCTGCTGATCCCGCTGGTGCCCGTCATGCGGCGGCGGCCGGGTCCCGTCCCCCCAAGCCCGCCAACCCCATCCGGTATGCCCGCCACGCCCGGCTCGCCCAGCCCTCATTCGCCTGCGGAATAGAGCCAACCCAGGGGACGCTGTCGCGACTGGGCTAGTGCCGCAAATCACAATTGACGTTACATAACTCGATTCTCCCGGATGCCCCCGGCTTGCCCGGGGGAGGATTCACGCTCTTCGCTACCTCCGCCCGCTCCCCTTGTTTCTC
>SLMF01000249.1 GCA_007133715.1 Planctomycetaceae bacterium | reverse complement strand
TGCACGATCAGATCGACGCGGTGGTGATCAGCACGCCGGACCACACGCATGCCCTGCCGGGTGTGATGGCGATGGATCGGGGCATGCATTGTTATTGTGAGAAACCGCTGACGCACACGGTCTGGGAAGCTCGTTCGATGCAGGAGGCGGCTCGGCGAAACGGGGTGGTGACCCAGATGGGCAACCAGATCCATGCGGGTGCGAATTACCGGCGGGTGGTGGAGTTGGTGCAGAGCGGGGCGATCGGTTCGGTTGCCGAGGTCCATGTGTGGTTGGGCGCCGATTTCGACGGCCCGGCCGGGGCTCGCCAGGTCTCGCAGCCCGACGCTCCAACGGAGGGGCAGCCGGTGCCGGAAACGTTGGACTGGGACCTTTGGTTAGGGCCCGCCCCCTTCGTGCCACACCATTCGGCTTATGTTCCGTTCCACTGGCGTTACTGGTGGCATTTCGGCAATGGCAACTTGGGCGACTTTTACTGCCATTACAGCGATGTGGCGTTTTGGGCCCTGGACTTGGGCGCGCCGTTGACGATCCGCGCGGAGGGCTCGGTCCACCCGGCCAGCGCGGCCCGTTGGACCATCGCCCACCAGCAGTTTGCTGCTCGAGGCGATCGTCCGGCGGTGGCCCTGACTTGGTACAACGGCGGCCCGTACCCGGAATGGGCGCAGGAACGGGGCATCCCCGCTTGGCGCAACGCGGTACTTTTCGTCGGTTCGGACGGGATGTTGATTGCCGATTACGGGAGGCACCAACTGCTGCCGGAAGCCCAGTACGCCGATTTCCAGGCGCCCGAGCCGTTCATTCCTGCCTCGATCGGCCATCATCGCGAATGGGTCGAGGCTTGCAAGACGGGCGGCAAGACGACCTGCGATTTCGATTACACGGGACCGCTGACGGAAGCGGCTTTGTTATGCAATGTGGCGTTGCGGACGGGCCAGGAGCTCACGTGGGACGCGGAAAACCTGCGGGCCGTCGACTGCCCGGCCGCCGACCGTTTCCTCCGCCGTGAATACCGTTCCGGCTGGACATTCTAAACGTGCCGCGAGCGGCGAAACGTGCCGCGAGCGGCGAAACGTGCCGGTTCTGGCGATCACCCCTCGTGCTCGTGCTCAGTCGCGCAGCGACGGTGCTCGTACTCGTAATCGGAACCAGCGACGATGACGTCCCACATATTTAACCAGGAACGACTCGATGTTTACCGACTGTCGATCGAGTACGTTTCGCGGTCTTTTGACGCGTCCAAATCACTGGGCGGCCTCCATCGTCGATTACGACTACGAGCACCGCTTCACTGAGCACGAGCACGACATCGAAACCGAAGACACGCCAGAACCATAGGATGCGACGCAACGGCGGCGGTGACGTTTCTCGTGCGACCCATGTCAGTTCCCACCGCCCGCTGATCCCGGTCGATTACTGGACCAGCTTCAGCGGCCGGTAGTGGGCGATTTCCGCGAAGGCCTCGATCAAATCACGCTCGACCTCGCTCAAGGGTCGCCCGCCGGGCACGTTGAAGTGCAAGCCGTTGCAAAGTTGCGCGACCTGTTCCATCAAAACCACATCGGCCAGGACGCCCAGGCTGATGGTCATCATCCGAATCGGCGTGTTGGCCGTCCGCCGTGTTTCCTGGAGAGTGAACTCCTTGTCCAGCGATTCATTTCGATGCGGGCGATTCGCTTCTCCGTCGGTCATCAGCACGATCAACTGGTTGGCCCCGGGTCGCCCGTTCTCCAGGAGTTCTTCGCGAGCCAGTCGGATCGCATCCCCGATGTTGGTTTCGGCATGGTAGTGTCCCGCCTGCCGATCGCGGGCGATTTGGTCGATCCGGTCGAAGTCGTCGGTCAAGCCTTGTTCCAGGATGGCGGTCCCGTCCTCCGCCGTGTAGATGACCAAGCCCAAGCGATCGTCGACTCCGGGGACCTGCAAGAAATCGACGAACGCGCTGACCGCGTTTTTCAAGGAGTACAGCGGCTGGGCCCGTGTCTCTCCCAAATCGGGCGTATCCGTATGCAGGGGGCGGTATTTCAGCCAGTAATTCAGCAGCGTCACGTACCCGAAACGCGACCAGTAGCCCGCCGCTCGCACCTCGGGACACCACATCACCGACTGGATGTACTCCGCCCAACTGCCCGCCGGGTACGGATAAGGCTCTTGGTCCAACCCCAATTCGACCAGGACCTGCGCCACGTTTCCCCGAATATAGACGGGTTCCCACTGCAGGTTACCATACTCGGGAAAACCCAGGTCCTCGTAGATCTCGTAGAGATTCTCGAGCACCGGCTCGCGGCCCAGCAGGGGAATCGCTTTCAGCTGGCTGTCAAAGTTCATCGACGCCGAATAATCCAGCACCAGCACGATATCCCGCGGCTCATACATGGCCACGGCTTCCAGTTGCAGATCCAGTTGGTCGGTACCCATGATGCGGGCGAAGAACAAGGGCGTTCCCCGCCGGGTCGCCGAGACGCGGACGGCGGACGGCTGTTCGGGCTGGGCCGTAAACTGGCGCCTCGCGTCGTCCCAAACTCCCAGCTGGATTTCGATCTCCTCGGTGGCTAGGGAACGCCCGCTCACCGGGTTCACTGCCAGCAAACGCCGGACCTGCTGGCGAGCCACCTCCTCCCCTTCGCTTAAACCACCCGCGCCGGCCAAGGCGGCGGCATCCACCGCCCGACGCAATTCGGAACGCGTGTGCGTCAGGTACCCGACATCGATGGCAAAAGCCAGCATGCAGACCAGAAACACCATCAGCAGGGCGGCCAGCACCACGATCACACCCCGCCTCTGTCCGCTACGCCGCTGGTAAGTTCGGTAGAACCCCCCGCGTCTGCTGCTTCTCTGGAACACGTTGTCGTCCCCTTGTGCCACGGCGGAAATCCCGGCCAGTTGGAAACCGGGAGCCTCTTGCAGAACTTGCGCGCGAAGGAGGGCACGCCAACCCCCTTCGGCAAGCATAGCTCCGTTTGTGGGGAAAAAGGCGTTACTTGCTGGTCGGACCCGCTTCCGAGCCAGCTGACGAACGTGTGCTTTGCCGAAAATGCCGGACTTAACCGTTTTCCGGTCCCAGACGCTGCCCCGTTCGCATCGGATGCCCCCGCAGAAAAGCCTCGATCTCCTGGACGCGTTTCCCGGCAGGCTGCACGCGTTCCAGACTCAGCAACCGGTCTCCCGTCGCCACCAGCACCTGATCCGAATCCACTGCGACGATCTCCCCCGGGCAAGCTTGTGGGGGCCCCGCACCGGGCACACAGGAGACCTTGTCCAGAATCAACCGTTCCGCACGTTCGGTACCCCGATGCCAGTAAGTGTACGTACCCGGCCAGGGCTTGAAGGCACGGACCTGATCACGGATAGCGGGCGCTTTCCGAGTCCAATCGACCAAGCCATCGCTTTTTTTCAGGCGGGGAGCCCGCGTCGCCCGGGCCGGATCCTGGGGTTCCCCGATCGGCGACTGCCCATCGTCGTTGCTCAAGCGATCCAGGGCCTGCTGGACCGCTTGCACCCCCAGTTCGGCCAGTCGCTGTTCCAGGGCCACCGCATCTTCGTCCGGATGGATGGGGGTGGGGATCTTGACCAGGCAGGGCCCGCTATCCATGCGGGGGGTCATGTGGATCACGGTCACGCCGGTTCGAGTCCGGCCGTCAAACAAGGCCCAATTGATGGGAGCAGCTCCCCGGTATTCGGGGAGCAGCGAGGCGTGCAAGTTGATTCCGCCTCGCGGTGCCAGATGGAGCGTATCTCGCGCGAGGATTTGCCCGAAATCGCAGACGACCAGCAGTTCGGGCCCCCAGGCTGCCAGCAGGGAGCGAGTCTCGGGAGAGTTGACATCTTGGGGTGCCACCGTGGGCACTTGGTAGGCATCTGCCACCTCTCGCATGGGCTGGATCACCCGTCCACGCCGCCCGACCGGCGGGCGGATCGGGCGTGTCACCAAGGCCAACACCTGATGCTCGGATTGCAGGAGAGATCGGAAAGTCGGTACGGCAAAGGGTCCCGTGCCCATCATCAGCAAACGCATTTCGGCTCCCAGTTCTGGCTCTCTACGATCCATCTCATGACCCGTTGTCTCTCCGTCTGCCCTGCAGGGTGGCAGGAGCAAAGGTTGCTCGCGGCCCAATTATAACCACGGCAGCCGCAGATGGCAGCCAACGACAGTTCGGGTGTGTTGGGGTTAGCATCCCCCCGGCGTTGGGATGGGTGGCTGCCGAAGCAGTCGGACGTAAAGCTATGAGGTTTGGGGGCTCTGTTCGGGGCGCGACCAATCATGCGAATCGTACCGCTTGATATGGCCGATCTAACGGGTGCGGGACACATCCACCCGGTCCGCATTCCTCGCATCCGACCAGAAACACCCGTCCCCATGTTGCACTCAGAACTCGTAGAAGCCGTCCGAGAAGTGGTCCGTTCGAGCTTTGCCGAACTGGCGCCCGAGCGACAAGTGACGCTGACCGAGCACATCTTGATTCGCGAGAATGTCTACTGCGGCCGCCGTTTTCGCAGCAATCACCTGCAGGCCGTGTGGTTCATCGAAGAGGACGAGATCAAGATCTACGGTCCGGAGCACAGTGTGGTCCGCGTGTTGTGCGCTTCGGAGACCGTGAGCATGGTCCGCAGGGAGCACACGTACGCGGCCTGACTCGGGCGTCGGCAGTTTCTCCGGCAGGCTCCTTGGTGGGCAGCGTCCTCGCCGACTCGGGGCGAGCCAGCATCCCGTACAACCGCGGATTCAGCGGTTGCGGGACACGTGGTTGGCAAGTGCGTTCGTCTAAGCCAATTCAGCTTACCCTTGTCGGATGGTATTTGTGCGTACCGAGCGCGCCGTTATACTCTTGCGAATTGGCAGCGTGGCGATTGCAGGGTCGCGCTGCTCGGGGAACCTTTGGAAATGCGAGGACTTGTTGCGTGGCGGCGAATCAGGTACGTGAACATTGGGGCTCTCGGATCGGGGTGATTCTGGCCGTTGCCGGCTCCGCCGTGGGCTTGGGAAATTTTTTGCGTTTTCCCGGAAACGCGGCGCAAAACGGGGGGGGCGCTTTCATGCTGCCCTACTTCATTTCCCTCCTCGTCCTGGGACTGCCCCTGTGTTGGGCGGAGTGGACCATGGGCCGGTATGCCGGTACCCGCGGTTGCAATTCGGCACCCGCGATCTACACCATGCTCTGGCCCAATCGGCTCTCCAAGTACTTCGGCAGCTTGGCCATCCTGATCCCGCTGGTGATCTACATGTACTATGTGCTGATCGAAGCCTGGTGCCTGGGGTACGCCCTCAATTACCTGACCGGCGATCTGATGTTGGGCAGCGATGCGGACAGTTACCAAGCGTTTTTCGTCAGCTTTGTCGGGGCCGAAGCCGACGGGGCCCTGTTGGCCGAAGGCAATCGCCGCTGGCTGCTGATCCTGTTCGGCGTCTTCGTGTTCAACTTTGCCCTGATCTACCGCGGAGTGAACAAAGGCATTGAAACGTTTTGCAAAGTTGCCATGCCGGTGCTGATCGTTCTGGGCCTGGTTGTGCTGGTCCGCGTGCTGACGCTGGGAACGCCGGATCCGAATCATCCGGAACGTTCGGTCATCGGCGGGTTGGGCTACATGTGGAACCCGCAGGCGGAGAAGCTTTGGGACTTCGAGACCTGGTTGGCCGCCTCCGGCCAGATCTTCTTCAGCCTGTCCGTCGGCTTTGGAATCATCGTCAACTATTCCAGTTACCTGTCCCGCGAGGACGACCTGGCACTCAGCGGGTTGACTTCCAGCAGCATGAACGAGTTTTTCGAAGTCTGTCTGGGAGGGCTGATCACGCTGCCCGCCGCCTTCATTTTCTTGGGCGCGATCGATCCCGAGATGGTCCAGTCCAGTTTTTCCCTGGGTTTTCAGACTTTGCCCAATGTCTTTGCCATGATGCCCGCGGGCCGATTTTTCGGTTTCCTGTGGTTCTTCATGCTGTTCGTGGCGGCGATCACCAGCAGTGTGTCGATGCTGCAACCCGTGATTGCCTTTTTGGAAGAGGGATTTGGGCTAAGAAGACACGCGTCGGCGGCCATCCTGGGCTTGCTGTCTGCCCTGGGGTGTGGTTTCGTACTGTATTTCTCTGAGAATCTGGTGGCACTGGACATGCTGGATTTCTGGGTCGGCAGCGTGTTGTTGTTCCTGTTGGCCCTGATCCAGGCGGTTCTCTACGGTTGGGCGTTTGGCATCGAACGGGGGGACGAGGAGCTGCATCGGGGCGCTCATTTGCGCGTCCCGCGGGTGGTCCAGTACATGCTGAAGTACGTGGTGCCGGTCTACCTAACGGTAATTTTTGTGGGATTCTGTTACTTCAACGTAGGGGATAAGGCCCGCGCGATTTCGCAGAAGCCGGTGGCCATGGCCTCCATCTTCTTCATTGCCATCCTGCTGGGCTTTGTGATGATCCTGGTCCACATCGCGGGACGGCGGTGGGAAGCCGAGGGACGTTTCGACAACATTCCGGACTGAATCGGGGTTCATTCTCCCCTCGTAAAGGAGGCTTTGCCGTGACGCCAGGTGGCTGGATTGTGATGATCTTGTCGGTCAGTTCCGTGCTTTCTTTGTTGACCTTTTGTCTGTATCGAGTCTTGCGTCTTCCGCCGATTGATTTGCAGCAGCACCTGAAGGGCCCGCTGGAGATCGACACACGGGACACGGAGGACGCGGATTAGGCCCTGCCTTGGGGCGAATCGGGCCGGGGAGACGAGTTTGCGGATGAGTCGCTGTTTTGGGCGTTACCGCGGGTTGCGCGCCCTGTGTCTGTTGGGGGTCTTGGTGGGGTGCGGGGTTCGCGGTCTGGAATTGCCCGCTGCAGCTGGCCAATCGCTGCCGATTCGCGTGGAGCAAGGCGATTGGGGCAGCGCGCGGCCGGTGGACATTCGGGCGGTGCTCCGGTCGGCTGCGGCCCAGCTTGTCCCGCATTTCGAGTGTTTTAATTTGCCTGAGATTGCGGTTTTTCCCGCACGAGGCAATCCCATCACGCTGCACGCGCGAGGTCCCCGTCAGGAGGTGCGGATTGGCTTGACCGCCCGTGACCGATATTGGGCGCAGTATGCCTTTCAGTTCGGTCACGAGTTGGTGCATTATCTGGTCGGTCATTTAGACACGGAGAAGCGGTGGCCGATCGGCAGCCACGGTGCCGGTTGGTTCGAAGAAAGCCTGTGCGAGGCGGGTTCGCTGTTTGTTCTGCGGGGGATGGCGGTTCAATGGCAGGTCACGCCACCTCACCCCCATTGGAGCGATTTCAGTGCCGCGCTGAGCACCTACGCGCAGCAGCGGATGGAGCTTCCGGAACACCGTTTACCGGGCGAGCAGTCTTTTGCCGAGTGGTACGCGGTACATCGCGAGACATTGCAGGCTGAGCCTCTCCAGCGGGCGCGGAATGCGATCGTCGCTCAACAGTTGCTTCCGATGTTGGAAGCGGAGCCGTCAGGTTGGAGGGCGACGGCCTATTTGCGGTCGGGCGAGGTTGATCCGGCGGGTCCGCTGGAAGAGGTGTTGCCTGCCTGGCATGACGCCTGTCCGGAGGATCTGCGGGACTTTGTGCTCCGTTTCGCAGAAGCTTTGGAGGTTACTTGGGGATCGGCGGACGGGATTTCTCCGTGAGCCGGTATTTTTTCGAAATTGCTCTTGGTGCCCTCTCGAGAATCTGGTACTTAATTCGTTCCCGTCTCTGCCGACTTGCCGGCTCAGATTTCCATTTCTGCGGGACGAAGACGATGACAGGTGCCAAGAAGAAATTTACGAAGCGTCTCGGTGTCCGTTTAGCCGCGGTGTGCTGTGTCGTACTGCTCGGCGCGATTGCTTTTGCACAGGGGCAGCTTGCCAGCTCCCTTTTAGGGGGTTCTGCGGAAGCGGTTCCGGAGCAGGTCGCGGCGTCACCGCCCAGCGAGCCGGAACTCCGCGCGATCCCTCGCCCGGAGGATCGGGGGGAATCAGCGGATCCCGAGTGGGGTCGGCCGTTCTCGGATCGCGAGGCGGAGCTGCCCGAGCCACCCGGTTCGGCCGGGAGCCCGCGTGGCAGGATGGCGGAGGAGGAGCCGGCCGGTGCGACCCGACGGGCGGGGGAAGACGGGCCGGGGCCCTGGGATTTGGCGTTTGCAGCGCCCTCTCGCTTTGATCAAGCGGAGTCGGAGTCGGGCAGACCCCGCATTCGCGAGGTGTCCGCGGCGGACGGCTCTTCGATCTATGGTACGTCGCCAGCCGCACCGCAGGAGCCCGAAGCCCGGCCGGCTAGTTGGTCGGACGAAGCGCCGGTAGCTTTCTCGGCAGCCACAGGACGGGCGAGCGAGGAGCCCGCGGAAGCGGACGCTCGGTTCGAAGAGTCCGAGTCCGACTACTACGTGCGAGCTCAGGCGGATCGGGAGGAAGACGACAGGGACGGCGAGCTGGGTCTGGGGAGTCCGCCGGCAGCGTTGCGAGCTCCGGCTGACGCCCGCAGCGTTCCGCAAGGGGCGTATGAGGACGAAGACCTGTCCGGGCCCATGAGGGACGAGGAACCTGCCCCGGCACGGGCGTCCCTGGAACCACCCCCTTTCCATTTCGATTCCGACCCGCAAGAAATGGCGGCGGACGCCAGCCGCTCGATGCCAGAACCCCCGGCGGAGCCGGAACGCGAGAGGGTTGCCGCACCGGAGCGCGAGTTCGGCAGCAGTACGCGGTCGAGTTCGGAAGCACCCCCTTCAGGGCGGGGTGAAGCCGGTTTCGAGGGTGATGGCGAACCGGGTGCCGAGACGCTGGACGGCCGCCAAACGCCGGCGCTGGTCGTAAAAAAAACAGCGCCTTCCGAAATTCAGGTGGGCAAGGAAGCCACCTTCGAATTGCATATCGAGAATGTTGGCCAAGTTGCCGCCCATGATTTGATCGTCCTGGACCGCGTACCACGCGGCACACGCTTTGTCAGCGCTCAGCCCAGCAAGACGTTGACCTCCGAAGGCCAACTGATGTGGCAGCTTGGTACCCTGCAACCGGGTGACGATACGACAGTAACGTTGCGGGTGATGCCGATTGCCGAAGGCGAGATCGGCAGCGTCGCCCAGGTGCTGTTCCAGACGCACGCCTCGGCGCGCACCGTTTGTACCCGGCCCATCTTGGAGGTGCAACACAAGGGGCCGCAACGGGTCCTGATCGGGGAGCCGGTTGTGTTGGACATCGAAGTGGCCAACAGCGGCACCGGCGCGGCCACCGGGATCGTGTTGGTCGAGGATGTTCCGAGGGGGCTAACCCATGCGGCCGGGCGGGAACTGGAATATGAAGTCGGCACGTTGCAGCCGGGCGAATCCCGGCGTCTCCAGTTGACGCTGGAGGCCGCCGAACCGGGGCTGGTCGAGAATCAGCTGGTCGTGCGGGGCGATGGCAATCTGATCGCCCGCGACAGCATCACGTTAGAAGTAATCGCCCCCGATCTCGAAGTCACGCTCAGTGGCCCGCGGATGCGGTATCTGAAGCGCGAAGCCATCTA
>SLMF01000732.1 GCA_007133715.1 Planctomycetaceae bacterium | reverse complement strand
GGAATCGGTGACGTTGCCGGGCTGGCGCAGGGAACACGAGCCCGATCCCTTGCGTCGCCCCGCGGTTCGTTGTGTAATAGGGGATAGCGACGTCAGGGGAGCTCCTGAATGACGGGGTGCAGCATGCTACGTGACTCCACAGAGGGTGAGTGATGAAGTTGGGAATTCGACTTGGAGCCTTATGGATACTGGTGGCCGGGATTGCCGGGACAGCGACGGCGGAAGTCAAGACGGTGGAGGTCACGGTGCGGGCGAACAGCGAAGCGCCCGGCTACGAAGCCTATCGAGCGCTGGACGGCGACCCGAATTCGATGTGGCACACCGATTGGCAATTCGAGAATCCGGAACCGCCGCACGAGTTGCGGATCGATCTGGGACAAGCGTACCAAATCGAGGGGTTTACCTATTTACCTAGGCCAGGTGGTGGGAATGGGACGATCGCCCAGTTTGCGGTGCATGTCAGCCAGGACGAACAGGAACCGGGCGAGCCGGTGGTGGCGGGCACGTTTGAACACCGGGATCGCCAGAATGAGGTCCGTTTTCCCGCACCGGTCTCCGGGCGCTACGTGTGGCTGCGAGCGTTGTCCGAGGTCCAGGGCCGTCGTTGGGCGTCGGCGGCCGGCTTGCGCTTGCACGTCGACGGCGTCGAATTCCGCGGTAAACGCTCGACGGCCGTGGTCGAAATCGACGAATTGCGGCGGCAGTTCCTGGTGCTGCAGCATGATCTGCAGCGCAAGGACTATTTCGCCAGCATCGCAGACCAGGCGTTCCGGCCCGAGGCGTTGATCTTGGAAAGCGATCGCGATCCGGCCGATGTGGTCCTCCGCCGCACCGCCGCTTTGCTGAATCACCTCCGAAAGAAACAGGCCACCCCCGAATTGGACGAACTGGCGCAGCAACTGAGCCGACTGCAGACGGCCGGTGACACGATCGATGTCCAGGACGACCAGGCACGTTACGCCCTGTACCGGGACGTCTGCGAACTGCGGCGGAAGATCGCGTTCAGCAATCCGCTGTTGGATTTCGACCAGATTGTGTTCATCAAGCGGCACCGGGCGTTGTACAACCACATGTGCGACCAGTACTATGGGATCGCGGCCACTCCTGGTGGGGGTCTTTATGTATTGGAGGACGCCTTTGGTCCCGAGCCTCGGGTACGCGATGTGCTGGCCGATTCGGTGGTCGAACGGGGCCGATTGGCCGGGGAACGACTTTGTGGCGGTCCCACCACCCCGCCGGCTGTGCGTTACGACGGGATGGGACGGAGGCATGGCGAGGACACGGGCGGCGGTTCGTTCCTGTCGCCCCATCTGTCGTTCGACGCCGACCACATCCTGTTCGCTTATGTCGAAAACCGGGGCGATCCCGAGCATCGTCATCATACGGACTATCCCCACCGGGGCTATTGGCACGAAGGACGTTGCTACCACATCTTCCGGGTCAACGTCGATGGCACCCAGCTGGAACAGCTGACCGACGGCACTTGGAACGATTTCGACCCCGTGTTGATGCCCAGCGGTCGGATCGTGTTCAACAGCGAACGGCGGGGCGGCTATTTGCGGTGCGGCCGCGTGTGCCCGACCTACACCCTGTTCGACATGGCGCCCGACGGCAGCGACATTCGCTGTCTCAGCTTCCACGAAACCAATGAATGGCACCCGAGCGTGGCTCACGACGGGATGATCATGTTCACGCGATGGGATTACGTCGACCGTCATGGCGTGGTGGCGCATCATCCTTGGATCATGACCCCGGACGGCTGCGATCCGCGCGCGGTGCATGGCAATTTTTCCTTTCGGCCCGATCGTGCGGACATGCAGCTGGACATCCGGGCCATTCCGGGTTCGACCCGGTATGTGTCGACAGCCGCCCCCCATCATGGCCAGGCCTTTGGCTCGCTGGTGGTCTTTGACCCGCGAGTGCCGGACGACGATGGCATGGCTCCGGTCCGGCGTCTGACGCCCGAGGTTCCGTTCCCTGAGAGTCAGGGTCCGACCGGTTCGCAGACATTTGGTCAAGCGTCCCCGTTGAGCGAAGACTACTATTTGGTGGTATATGATGCCGCGATGGAAGTGCCGCGGGTGGGCGGTGTGCGGGGCCGGTATGCTCTGTACTTGCTGGACAGCTTTGGCAATCGCGAGCTGTTGTACCGCAATCTGGAAATCGCCTGCCAGAACCCTCTGCCGTTACGGCCCCGCCCGGTGCCACCGATCATTCCCGAGCGTTCGCAGCGGGTGGCCGAGCACGAACCGGCCGAAGCGACGATCGGGTTGCTGAACGTGTACCACAGTCAAGTTCCCTGGCCGGAGGGTACACAGATCAAGGCTTTGCGAGTCTATCAGCTGCTGCCGCTTTCGGTGGCTTCGGCTCGCGTTCCCCACAACACGGGCATTCAAATTCCTCAGGGGAGCGATTCGATCAATTTGGCGCGTTCCGTGTTGGGAACGGTGCCGGTGGAGGCGGATGGGAGTGCGTATTTCACGGTACCGGCCCGTCGCGAGTTGTTTTTTCAGGCTCTGGATGCGGACGGCTTGGCGGTGACTTCCATGCGTTCGGCCACTCAGTTTCAGCCGGGCGAGCAGGCCATGTGTCAGGGCTGTCACGAGCCGCGGCGCGATTCGCCGCCGCTGCTGGACCACGTCCCGCTGGCGATGCTGCGGCCGCCGTCGCCGCTGACTCCGGATGTGGATGGCACCCATCCGTTCAGTTACCCGCGACTGGTCCAGCCGGTCCTGGACCGTCACTGTGTGGGCTGTCATCAGGAGAACGCGGACGAAGCGCCGCCGCTGGACAGCAGCCTGGTAACGCATCCGGGTGGCGGCCACATGAACCGAGCGACGACCTACTTCCAGTCGTACGTCAGTCTGGCCCCCGAGTACGGTTTCTACGACTACGGCGGTCGCGGCTGGCGGGATCCCAAGTGGTACCGGACCACGCCGGGCGAGTTCGGGGCCCGGGCATCGAAGCTGTATCCGATGCTGCGTGACGGCCATCACGACGTGCAACTGACGCCGGAGGAGTTGCATCGGATCGCGGTCTGGTTGGATTCCTGCTCGCTGTTTTACGGCGTCTACGAGAAGGAGGGTGGCGAAGCCCAATTGCGGGGCGAGATTGCCTGGCCCACCTTGCAATGATCCCGGTCAGAGGATGGGAAAGACAGTCGGTCTGGGGATGCTGAGCCGAATCATTATACCGCCCGCGGTTAGAACTGTCCCCTCGTAGAACGGAATTCATTCCGTTCGTGCCGCAGGGAAACGGAATGAATTCCGTTCTACGATTCGAGACCAAACCGGACAAACCTAACCGCGGGCGGCATAACTTGCCCGAAGTCCCACGGCGAATGTGCACGGATGCCAAGCGGACGTCTCCTCTCCAACCTCTGCTCCCGCATCCTCCACGATTGCCAGATAGTGGTTTCCCAAATCGTACCGGCTGGCAGTCCCGGGCTGAAACGCTTGACGCGCTCTTCAGATTCTTTAGAATGAACCGAACCATTGGGGGTTTCCTCCCGAGTTCTTCGAAATCAGCAACTACGTGTTCGGGGATTTCTTTTCGAGCCCGCGAATCAATGGGGAGCGCGTAAGGCATTCGGAGACACGGGCCACTTCGCTTTCGAGGAATAGCCCTATGTTCAGTGCCAGGCACAAACGGCGCGTCGGCCGATCGCAAACGCGGAGTGCTGTCGGCGGTCCTCGTTTTCGCCGTCCGGTTTTCGAGCGACTCGAATTGCGAGCCCTGCTATCCGGGGTACACGGCTACATCGAATTAGGCCCTTCGGACAATATCGCTCTGGACCAGCCGCGGGTGGCGATCGAGTTGATCAAGGATCTCGATCCCGATCCCGATGCGAATCAGTGGGCCAGCGTGGGGCCGAGTGTCTTCAACACGTTCCTGCTGGATACGGGGGCGAACAGCGTGCTGGCGATGGCCACGGCGGTGGCCGACATGATCAATCCGCCCATCCCTTACGAGACGGAGGGGTTGTTTGAAGAAGTGGGCGTCGGCGGGCGGCACCCGATGGACATCTCCGCCTCCTACCGCTTCGATTTCGCAGGCACCACCGGCCAGCGGCATACGATCGAGAACACGCGGATCCTCTCGGACGCGGACAACGATTTCAGCATGTTCGGGCCTTGGGGTATCGTCGGGATGCCCAGCATGGCCAATCGGGTCACGACCCTGGACATGCGCGGCTGGTCAGGCGGCGGCACGGGGCTGGATGACCTGTACATGAAGACGTTTTTCGATGACCACGTGCCGGGTGACGAGCAGCATCGCTATGCCTTGCACGTCGACAACCGTCTGGCGTTCGATCCGCAGGACTATTTGGTTGAGGGCGAGCCTCCGATCTGGGCCGATATCCCGTTCCTGACCGCCATTCCGACGCATAATGGACTGGGCCAGGAGGGAGATTTCCTGTTCGACACGGGGGCTCAGATGAGTCTGATTTCGTCGGAGCTGGCCATGGCGATCGGTTTGGACAGCAACGGCGACGGGGTGCTGGACTACCGCGACGACGCGTATTTGGGCTCCGAAACCATCGGCGGGGTGGGGGGCACCAAGACCGTGCCCGTGTTTGCGATCGATGAAGTCCGCGTCCCGGTGACCCAGCTGGCGACCGGCCAGACCGTGGAATTGGTGTGGACGGACCTGCAGTGGCTGGTGCTGGATATCGACGTGGGCGAGGACAAGCCGGTGCTGGACGGCGTCTTCGGCTCGGACCTGTTGACCAGCGGCTGGTTCCACGCCTTTTTCTACCCCGGCCAGCCGGATGGCTTCATCGACCAACTGCACTTCGACTTCCGCGACTGGGGCCTCGACACAGGTACCCCCCAAGAACGCACCGGCACGATCTACTTCGACTTGAACGAACGGGTGGACGAGGTCGTATTGCCCGGACCGGGGATCCGGCTCCGCGAAACGGCGCGTTCCACCGAAGTGATCAAAGACGTCACGACCGATACCTACACGATCGGGCTGGAAACAGACCCGGAAGCCCCGGTCGAAATCAGCCTGGCGGCCGAAGCTCCCCTGCGGATCAGCGCCGATGGCGGCGAAACCTTCGCGTCGAATCTGACCGTGACGCTCAGCGACCAGACGCGGCAGACGATCACCGTGATGGCCGAGGACGATGGCCTGATCGACGGCCCCCGAATCCGGCGAATCACCCACACGGTCTCCAGCGACGACCCGGATTACGACGAGCTGGCCGTCCGCGACATCGAGGTCAAAGTGTACGACAACCGCGAGGTGGTGACGATCACGGCCGACGCCGAGGGGCACGATGTGATCGACTCGATCGACGTCGCCGAAGGAGGCGAGGAAGTCACCTATTGGGTCCAACTGGCCAGCCCGCCGGATGCCGGTCAGCTCGACTACTGGCTGCACATCGAGGATCCCGCCGAGCAAGTGACCGTCTATAACCCGCATAGCATGGGCGACGAGCTGGCAAATGTCTGGATGTTTGACAGTGGAAACTGGAACATACCCCAACCTGTCCGGTTGAACGCCGTCGATGACAACGTGCCCGAGGGCCCCCATCAGACCCAACTGATCCATACCGTGCTGAATGTCTCCCAGTCGGAAGACCCCATCGTGGGTCAGCAGTACTTTACGGTCTACATCACCGATAACGATCTCGGGGCCGTGCTGATCCAGGAATCCGGCGACGGTACGTATCTGACCGAAGGCGGCCAGACCGATAGCTACCAGATCGCGCTGGCGACCGAACCCGCCGGGCCGGTGGAGATCACAATCTCGGCCGACAGCCAAGTCGAAATCAGCAGCGATGGGGGAGCAACCTTTGAATCGACTTTGCTCACGTCCTTCAGCGATACCACCCCCCAGACGATCACCGTCCGCGCGGTGGATGATGACATCGCCGAAGGAATCCATACCGGCACCATCACGCATGCCATCACCGGCACCGTGCACGACCCGATGTATCCGGAGAGTCTGCGGATTCGGGATGTGATTGCCGTGATTACCGATAACGATGTGGCCGGCGTGATGATGACTGCCGACCCGCAGGGCGAATCTGCGATCACCGCGGTCACGGTAGAAAAAGGCGGTGAGACCTGCTACTGGATCCGTCTGACCAGTCAGCCGAACCACGACGTGACCGTTCTGTTGAACAGCAGTGACCCGGCCTTGACGGCAGTGGACGATGCCAACCCTGCGAACTCCTTCGTGCAATTCACACCGCAGAACTGGGACACAGCCCAGGCGATCCACGTCACGGCGGGAGCAGAACTGACCACGGCGGAGATCACGCACAGCTTTTTCAGCAGCGATCCGAATTACCAAGGCTCGGCCCTGCTGGCGGTTACCGGGCAGCAGACGATTCCGGTAGTCGACTCCGTACAGGCCACGCCCAATCCCGTGACGCGGCCGGGTCTGCTCACCTTGACCGCTCATCTCGGAAGTGGCCACGAGGGCACGGTAACGCAGGTCGAGTTCTCGCACGACGGCCAGGTGCTGGGTGTGGTGGCCGACGGCGCGGACGGCTGGACCCTGACGGTGGCCACCGCGGGCTGGCCGTTGGGCCAGCAGACCGTCACGGCGCGGGCCCGGGATGACGAAGACGCCTGGAGCGAACCGGTCACGGTGGTGGTGACGGTCGAGAATGCGTTGCCGGTGATCGAGAGCTTGACCGTATCACCTGATCTGGTCACTTGTCCCGATCCGCTCAGCTTGACTGCCCACGGCGTGAGCGATCCGGATGGCGTCGTGGTGCTGGTCACGTTCTACCGGGATGAAGAACCTTTGGGCGTGGTCGAGCAAGGCATTGACGGCTGGACGTTGAGCGTTGAAACGGCCGGTTGGCCTTTGGGCGAACACACGTTCGCCGCCCGAGCCATGGACGACGTGGGAGCATGGAGCGAGTGGGCTACGGGCACGGCGACCGTTACTTCGTGGACCAATCCCGAAGACCCGTTCGACGTCACTGGCGATGGCGTGGTTTCTGCCTTGGACGCCCTGACAATCATCAACCGCATCAACTGGCACGGGGACGGTCCATTGCCACCCCGCACTTGGGATAACCTGGACGAACCGTTTTTCGATGTCAGTGGAAACCGCAGCGTGATTGCGGAGGATGTCCTCTTGCTGATCAATCACTTGAATTCCCAAGCCACGGGCGAGCCGGAAGCGGGTGGTCTGGACGAGTCGATGGTTCAGGGGATGGGTTCGGAGTCGTGGTTGGCCACGACTCCGAACTCGCTTCGCCAACCGACTGGGTGGTCCCCGCAGGGTGCCGCTGGAGAAGCCGATCTTCGCGTCGAGCTGCTGAGAACCGTCAGCGAAGAAGCGGCCGAGCTGCTGGGCCGCGACGGGCAGCAACCCGCGGTACTCAGGGCAGCAACGCGGTCGCTTGATCGTCGCCACAGCCACTCTCCGCAACCCGAGTCCGCGTGGTGGGCGCAGTTTTTTGACGGGGAGCGTTTGCTGGCGAATCGGCCAGCAGATCGGGACAGCCTGGACGCGTTCTTTGCTGCTTTGGCCCACACCGCATCGATGCAATAACAAGCCTGCGGATGTGGGTCGGCGGCTCTGACACCAACGCGGCTTTTTGCCGACGTGAACGAGAAAGGCTCGAAGATGATTGCGGGGCGAGATTGCTTGGCCCACCTTGCAATGATCGGCAGACCGGCTGCGAGCGTCAGGGCATCCGTCGCAATTCCACCACCTCGCGGTTCGTACCGGCAGCCGATTCGAACCGTGCAGGGCGCTCGTTGCGGGCGATGATTTCGAAGCAGCAGGTCAGCGTGTCGCCTTGCAAGCGGTAGATGCCCTTGACCACCTTGCCCTGGTTGGGTGGGTAGTGGGGTATCAAGTCGATTGCCGATTGGCGGTGGTTCGGGATCACGCGGTAGGGGGTTTCGGCGACTTTGGTTGACGAGCCTCCGGAAACCTGCAAGCGGGTGGTGATCGTTTCCTCGCAGATCGACCAGACCAATCCGTGGGGGGCCAGCTCTTGACCGTCGCGTTGGAAGCTGACCAGTGCCCAATCTCCCAGCAGACGTTGATCTGGCGTTTGCCGGGTGGGCAGGGTCTGGTCAGCGCGTCCCCGGGCGACTGCCATCAGACCCACGAACAACACGGGCATCGCCAACATCTTCATCGGAACTCCTTTTCCAGTTAGATGGGCAGAGGGGAGCGTCAGAACGGAGTGCGGATCTTGCTGGCAAGCGGGGTGCGTGTCAAGAGCGAAACGTGGGTGGTAGGCAAATACTGCGGCGGGAGCCTATACTGATCGCATGGCGGCGGTTCGGACCGCGAACGCAGCTGCGAGCTTTTTTTTCTTGAACAGAGGAACCACAGCGATGAAACAGAACGGACGAATCACGCGACGGCAGTTCGTGGCCGGCGCGGCTGCGGGAGTTGCCGGGTTTCACATCTTGCCGGCACGGGCGCGGGGCGCAGCGGGCCGGGCGGGAGCCAATGAACGGTTGAACATCGCCGGAATTGGGGTCGGTGGCCAAGGCTGGGGCAATCTGCGTCAGTTTGGCAACGAGAACATCGTCGCCCTCTGCGACGTGGACGACCAGCGGGCGGGCGAGGCGTATCGAACTCACCCTGACGCCAAGCATTATCGCGATTTCCGCCAGATGTTCGATCAAATGGAAGCCCAGATCGACGCGGTGGTCGTCTCGACGCCCGACCACACGCACGCGGTAGCCGTGATGGGCGCCCTGGAACGCCGCAAGCACGTGTATTGCGAAAAGCCGCTGGCCCACTCGGTCGGCCAGGTACGCGCGTTGATGGCGGCCGCGGAAGCCAGCGGCGTGGTCACCCAGTTGGGAAACCAGGGCAACTCGTCGGGTTCCATCCGCACGTTTTGCGAGTGGATATGGGACGGGGCCATTGGCAACGTGCATGAAGTCCACGCCGCCTGTAATGCCTTTCCCGACGTTTATTCGCAGCTCCGCCATGCCGGGCGGGTGGGCGAAGAGCACGAAGTGCCGCAGCATTTGGATTGGGATCTGTGGCTGGGTCCGGCAGCTGCGCGGGCTTACAACCCGATGTACGTGCCGTGGAATTGGCGGGGTTGGCTGCCCTTCGGGATGGGTTGTATTGGCGATTGGATCTGTCATGTGGTCGATCCCGTGTTTTGGGCTCTGGATTTAGGAGCCCCGCAGAGTGTCCAGGCGGAAGTGGAAGGTTACGATCCCGAGGAGCATGCGGATCTTTATCCCCCGGGAGCGGCGGTGACGTTCGAGTTTCCGGCGCGTGGCGAGCGTGGTCCGGTCAAGTTGGTCTGGTATGACGGCCGGATGCGGCCCCCGCACCCGGCGGATTTGGAGGCGGATCGAAATCCGCCCGGTACCGGTGCGATCGTCTTGGGGGACCAGGGCACGATCACCTACGGTTCCCATGGAGCCGGGGGGGTGCGGATTGTCCCGGAAGCCAAGATGCAAGAGTACGAACCGCCGGAGCCCACGATCCCACGCGTGCCGGGCCACCATGCCGATTGG
>SLMF01000729.1 GCA_007133715.1 Planctomycetaceae bacterium | reverse complement strand
CGGGACAGACGGGACAAGCGGAAGCGGTAGGCCAGATCACGGGCGACGAACGCTTCTTGCGGGAGAATCGGGCGGCGGGCCAGATGGTCGGGGCAACGACCGCCGGAGTCGGGAATCTGGCGGGTCAAGACGCCCAGGCCGCGAACATCAACCGCAATGTGCCGCGAGGAACCACCAATGTCTTCGGCCAACGCGGTGGGTTGAATCCTCAACAGCAGTTCGGCGGCTGGAATCAGCTCCAGAATTTCGCGCGAAATACGGGCCGCGCGGGGACCCCGCGAGCTTTGCGGGTCCCCATTGAACTGGGCTTTACCGGGCCTGTCGCAACCCTGGGCGCCAATCCGGAGCGGATTCAAAGCCGTTTGGATCGTATTCCCCAGATTCGTGAGATGGGGGAGGTGCGTGTCCAAATGGAGGGTCGGGTTGCGGTGCTGCAGGGGCAGGTGGCGACACCGCAGGAACGGGATCTAGTCGCTCGAATGATGCTCTTGGAACCCGGTATCGGGGACGTTCGAAACGAGCTGGAGGTGACGGGGCCGTAGGGGACAGCTCGTCCGTTGCGGAATTCGAGGGGAAGGCTTGCGAGGAATCGGGCGCCTGCTGATCCGTTGACGGCACGGCGCGTTCCACGCCTTGGTTTGCCGCCGCGTCCTGGGCGGCCCCCGCGATCAACCGCTGGGTCGTGGCCATCGGCAGCCCAAGTGTGGTGGTCCGCATCTGGGTGGTCTCGCCCGGGTCGGCATATTGCCAGTTCCTCGCTCCGCGAGGTGACACCGGGGCAATCCCGGCGGGGAGGTCGCGTGGAGCCGAGATTCTCTCGCCGCCAAGCGTCGTGAAGTGCCCGGTGCGACGCACCCCTTCCTGCGGCGGCGTTTTGCCCGGCAGAATACTGACCGATTGGTTGCCCACCGCTACATTGCCCTGGGTTCCCGTAAAGACGGGCAGCAGGGCCACGGTTCGCTTGTAGCCGCCGATTTCATCCCACGGTAACCAGATGTTGTACGAATGCCCCAAATCGGTAGGGGAATACTGCTGCTCCAATTGTTCCGGACGAAACACGAATTTGCGATCCGGCACCCGGGACCGTTCCTCCTGGTCGCTCCCTGCCGAATCATCGTAGGCATAGATGACCAATTGCCCCTCGACCGGAATCGTCTCGTTCTGCGCGTTGTAGAAATAGACGCGCCCGCCGAATCCGCGCACCGACGTGCGGCCGGGCTGTTCGTACAGCGCATCGGACCAGATTGCGACCACCTGTTTGGGTGCCAGGTCCTGGGGCGTTTCGGGCGTTTTCGCGTTTCCCGGCAGGATTTCGCGGAACGCGGCGGCGCGGAACCGCTGCGGCGATTGGCATCCGGCCAGCATGACCAGCACCGCGAAGAGCACCCAGCCCCGTTTCATCACATGCCTCCTTGGTAAGCTGCTGATACTTGCGTTTCCACCACGATGGGGACCTCAACGCGTCTCGTACGAGGCGGGAGCGACCGCGGAGGGGGTCCCTGGGAGCAGCGGTTGGTAGCGTGTGGGAGCTGTTGTGGCCCAGGGGGCCATGCTAAACGGCGCGGTCACGCTCTCCGTATCGAGCATTCCCGGCAGCTCGCTGCCCGCCTCGGCAGCCGGTGGGGGCGCTCGACCCGCCGACGAATCGATGATCAGCGGCCGATAGGGCTCGGTTGCCGGGGGCGCGGTCGAACTCGGGGCCGGACGAAGCGCGGGAGTGCGAGGCTCCTTGGGCAGCATCGCTTCGGGATCGGCCGGGCTCGGAACCACTGTATCCTGCGGCGTTTCGTTCGACGGTACCGGACCCGTCTGGAACTCCGTCGCATGCGGCTCCGGATGATAGATCGTCCCTGCCGGGTTCTCGTACGGGAAGACCACCAGCGGTTGCGAACAAGGTGTCCCCGTGACAGGTCGCGACGAAAAGCCCACCGGGCCGTACAATTCACCCACGTCCGCCAGACACCAGCTCATCCGCTCGCTCTCCGAACGCTTGATTTCGTCGTACTCGTCATCGGTCCCATAAATCACGCGGGGCGTCATCACAATCAACAGTTCGGAACGCCGTTCGGATTCTGTCGTGTAGCCGAACAGCGAGCCCACATAGGGCAAATCCGAGAGGAACGGCAATCCGCGCCGCGTGGTCTGGGTGTTCGTCTCGATCAGACCTGCGAACACCACCGTCTGACCGCTCCGGGCACTGATCGTCGTGCTGGCTTCGGCATTCCGAATGTTCTGGATCACGTTGTCATTGATGGTCACCGAATTGACATCCAGACGAGAGCGTTCGACATCGATTTCCATGACCACGGTACCGTCCGGGGTGACTCGGGGCGTCACGCCCAGCAGCAGACCGACCTGGACCTCGCGGATGGAAACCGCGGCATCGAACTGGGTGCGGGTGATTTCTCCGGGTCGCGCGGTGATCTCACCCACGTTCACATTGGCCGGTTGGCCGTCCAGGGTGGTGATATTGGGTCGGCTGAGGATCTGAGCGCGGCCCCGATCCTGCAGGGCGCGCAACAGCATGGACACCGCATCGTTGCTGGCCGAAAGCACCAACCCGCCGTAACCTTGCGTCGGGCTGACACGCCCGACCCCAAAATGACTCAAACCCTGCCCCAGCAGATTCCCCGGATCCCCGGCCGTCGTGTCCCCTAACGACCGGTTATTGAAGTTGAAACCCGCTCGACCCCCGTCCAAATACGTGCGGTCATACAGCAGCGAATCCTGCAACCCGAACTCCGTGCCGAATTCGTACAGATCGCTCAGCGTGACCTCGGCGATCAACACATCGATCTTGACCATCGGAGGACGCCGATCCAGCGACTCGACCACCTGCATCACCTCGCCCAAAAGATCGGAGGACGCGCTGATGATGATCGAGTTGCTGATCGCCTCGGGAACCACCACCACCTCGCGAGCAAAGCGGATATCGGGCGATTCCGGGGTCAATTGGACCTGCTGCTGGAACAATTGCGTACGCTGAGTGATCCACTGGTTGACCGAGTTGGCCACGTCCACCGCCGGCTGGTTGGACAGCCAGTAGACGACGGTCTGCTGGCGGCGGAGACTCTCTTCATCCAAACGCAGCAGGATGGCTTCGACCACCCCCAAATCGCCCTGGGAGCCGGTCGCAATGATGCTGTTCGTCCGCTGGTCGACACCGAAACGGACGGGGACCAGGGCACTCTCTCCCGCGACCGCCGCGGTCTGCGCCCCCGGGGCCAGCAGCGGGCTGATCCCGGCCAACGGACTGAAAGCCTGCCCGACTTGGGCCGTCTGGCCCAGCAGCTGTTGCAGCGTATTGGACAACGCCGTGGCATCGCCATTGACGATGGTAAAGACCTTGATCTGCGCCCGTGCGGCAGGCAGCGTGTCCAGCTCGCGAATCAGCGTTTCGATCAGTTTCATGCTCTTGGCGGGCCCCGTGACGACCAAGGCATTGCCATTGGGGTCCGCCGTGATGCGGACGTCCAACAGCAGGCCCGATTCCAGAATTTCCCCCCCCTCGGAATCGATCGTCATGAAGCTGAGAATCGCCGTCCGTAGGCGGGCCCGTTCTTCCGCCGCGCCGAAAGCTTGAGCGCCCACGATCCCGGCCGCCGGGGTCGCCCCCAAGGGAATCCGGTTGCCGCTGAGTTGCCAGTTCAACGCGTCTTGCAAGATCGGGGCGATCTCCGTCGCCAGTGTATTCCGCAACCGGAACACCCGCAGTTCCTTATGCGACGGGACGTCCTCGACGTCGATCCGGGCGATCAGAGCCCGCACCTCGCGCAGGTCCCGCGGCGAAGCGTGAACGATCAGGGCGTTCGTGCGGAAATCGGCGACCACGTTCACACGAGCCCCCAAACCGGGCCGCTGATTCGCCGGTGCCGTCCCCAAGCCGTCGACAAAAAAGGCATTGATCGTCTCGGCGGCGTCCACAGCCGAAATATGCTCCAGCGGGAACACCTCGAACTGCTGCCGCGGAGCGGTCGGCGTGTCCAAACGATCGACCAGCTCCCGGACCAAATCGACCGCTTCCGACCGCCCGATCAGCAGCAGGGCGTTGGGTTGCACCAAAGGCCGGATCGTGACCTGCCCCTGTCGGGGTGAGAGGATTTCGTCATAGATCGCCGACACCAGGTCGGCCATGATCTGACTGCCAACATGCTCCAGTTCGTGGATCTCCAAGGCGGGCTGGGTCTCGACACTCAAACGCTCGATATCCGCAATGATCCGCTGGACCCGCTCCACATCCCGGCGGTGGCCTCGCAACACGATCACATCCAACCCGGGCACGAATTCGATTTCCACCGGACCAATCAAACCGCTCTCGTTCGGCAACTCCCTGGCGTCATCGTCGTCGTCGAACTCGTCCTCCCAATCGGGATCGGCCGTCACCGGCGGCAGGGGCTGCTCCCCAGGCTGCAGCAACGCGACGGCGGAAGCCCCCGGCTCCGGCTCGAACGACGGCTGCAACGCGGCAACCGCTTGCCGCACCTGCTGCGGATCGGCATGCTGGAGCGGTATCAGATCGGTCTGACGCCCGTTTGGCAGCCGAGGCTGGTCCAGCAGTTCCATCACGCGATGCCAAACCTGCCCCTGCGCTTCCGCGGCCAGGTAATGCACCCGATTGGCCCGGCGATCGATTTGGAACATCGGCACCGGTTGCTCGCCCTGCATCGCGTGAAACGTCGCCCGCTGGCCGTCTCGAGCGACCGAGCGGATCAGTTGTTCGGGCCACAAGCGAGCCAGTTCTTGCTCCAGCTCCTTCCAGGAAAGGTGGGTCAGCCGATACCCATCACCCGGCAGCGGGACCGACTCTGCCGCTGTCTCTTGACGGGGTGCGGCCGCTACTCGGGCGGACTGCCAACTACCCGGGTATTCGGTGGCTTGGGCCTGTCGCGAAAACGTCCGTTCACCCGAGACCACGGAATCGTTCGACGACAACAACCACCAGAAACACGCCCAACTCCCGCAAACGGCCAAGGCCAGCAGGAGAATTTGTCGCAAAGCATCACGTGGGGGGGGGGACATGGTCGGTAACACCTTTGCCAATAAACACGAAAGGATCGGCAGCGCCCGGGCCGCAGCCATGGGGGCAGGGCAGGATGACCCGCACATCCCAAACATTCGGCAGAAAAGGCATAAATTCTCAAGCAAAACCCGGCCACAAGACCGCCAAGTTCGACCGATTCGGCCTTTCTCTCCCGCCTGCATTCCGCTATGATCGCCCCGCGCAGTACTCGGCGGGGGCAAGTCAGGCCCCAGGAGACACCCTCGCTGGTGGGTAAAATTGGGCGGCGTTCTCCGGGAAAGGATCCGATCTCGAGGTGCTCACGATGAAATGCAAGGGAAGACGCAGCATGGGAATCGCTTGGCTGGCCGCTGCCGCTTGGCTGCTGCCGACACTACCGGCCCCCGCGGCGGAATCTCCGACTGCTCCGGCAATTCGGGACGTCCGCCTGAATGAACAGGGGACCCTGCAGGGCCGGTTGGTTGACCTCGAAGGTGGGCCGCTGGCCCATCGGCAAGTCCAGTTGCTACAAGCGGGCACGCCCCTGGCGCAGACGTCCAGCGATGCTGCCGGTCGGTTCGAATTCCCCCGGATGTCGACGGGCGTTTATCAGCTGCGATTCGATTCCTACGCGGTCAGTTGCCGGGTTTGGAGTGCGCGGACCGCCCCGCCCGCCGCCCGCCCTGAATTCGTGGTCCTGGCAGCCCCCGACACGATCCGAGGACAGCAACCGCTGCATGCTGTCTTTCGTAACCCCCTGTTCGTCGGGCTGGTGATTGCGGCCGCCGTCGCCATCCCCCTGGCGACCCAGGGTTCGAAAAAGGACCTGCCCCCGGCAAGCTGACGAAGCCACGAGGATCGATTTGGTGAGAACTACGTGCTCAGGCGGCTTGGTGATGGCCCTTGGTTTGCTGGTCATGGCCGCTGGCTGCCACAAAACCCGCTATCACGCGTCCAATCTTCCCCCGGAGATGTCTGCCAGTAAAGTCGAAGGTCGGCACCAGGTGGACCTGTCCCGTCTGGCCCAGGCCTCGACGCCTTCCGATGTGATCCACCGCGGGGATGTGCTGGAGGTCACGATTGCCACCGGAATGGAAGAATCCGCGCCCCCGCGTTGGCCCCTGCGAGTGGCCGACAACGGCGAGATCAAGATCCCGCTGGTCGGTGCCGTGCACGTGGCCGGGATGTTGCTGCCGGATGCCGAGCAGGTGGTTCGCCAGGAGAGCATCAAGCGGCAGGTGTACCGCGATCCCCACGTGTCGTTACTCTTGAAGACTCGCCAGACCGTTCGGGTGACCGTAGTCGGGGCGGTGGCAAAGCCGGGCACCTACCAGTTGCCGCAGGCCAACCAGGACCTGTTGGCGGCCTTGATTGCTGCCGGTGGACTGACGGAAAAAGCCTCGACCATCGTCGAGATCCGCAACATGCAGTCACCCCAAGTACTCCAAGCTTCGTATAACGGCGAACGTTCGACGCTGATGCAGAACGACGCCCTCCGCATCGATCTGGTCGAAGCCAGCGCGGGCCTGACTCCCGAGTATCGGATCCAGGACGGCTCGATCGTGGTCGTTCGCGAGCAGGAGCCGACCACGATCCAAGTCATCGGGCTGGTCCGCCGCCCGAACCAATTCGAGATTCCTCCTGACAAGCCGGTGCGCCTGTTGGACGCGATCGCTTTGGCCGGAGGGCTGACCCTCGAACTGGCGGACAAGGTGCAAATCATCCGCCAGTTGGATGACATGGAAGAGCCGGTGGTGATCGGCGCTTCGATTCGGGCAGCGAAAAAGGGAGGTGCCGCGAATCTGCCGCTGGCTCCCGGCGATGTGGTCAGCGTGGAAGAGACTCCTTTGACGTTTACCGTGGGCACGATCCAAAACTTTGTGCGTTTCGGTTTTTCCGCAGCCATCCCCGGCCTCTAAGAACGACCATGATCCAGAACGAGCCGAGCCACTTTGTCGACGAACCCGCCCTGCCCTCGTCGGCCGATTCGATTCACGAACTGATGCGCTTGGTGCAGATCGTCCTGCACCGCAAGATCTGGGTGCTGACCGCCCTGGTCTTGGCAGGCCTGCTGGGCGGATTGTACTACTTTACCGCCACCCCGGTCTTCGAGGCCTCCGCGCAGCTGCTGATCCTGCAATCGGGTGCCGAAGTCTGGTCGCCCAACATGAGCGGGGACGCCAACCGGCAGGCGCTGCTCCCGACGTACGAGCGTTTGTTTTCCACGCAGGAGGTGCTGCGGGGTGCCGTACAGCACCTGCAGAACGCTCCGGCCGCAAACCGCGTGGATTTCCAAACCGTGCCCGCGCACCGCTGGACCGACGTGCTGCACCGGAATCTGACGGCCCAAGCTGTCCGCCGCACCAACCTGCTGGAACTCCGCTACCGCTCGCGCGCCCCTCAGGCGGCCGAGGCGGTGGTGCAGGCCGTGGTGGAATCCTACTTGGAATTCATGGATCGCAACCACAAAGATGTCTCGGCCGAAATCGTCCAGTATCTCGAAAAGGAACGCCTGGAAATCGAACGCCGCTTGACCGCCCGCCAGCAGGAATTGCTGGAAATACGCCGCCAATTGGGCGACATGGGGCTCTCCAAGCATCCCAACGCCATGCACCCGCTGGTCCAACGCGTGGTGCGACTCAACGAATCCCTGGTCAAAGTCCAGCAGGAACGGATTCAGCTGGAAGCTTCCTTGGAAGCGATTCAGAACGCCGTTCGCGAAGGCGCCGACCTCCGCCAGCATCTCAGCGCCGTCGAACCAATGATCGGACGGGAAATGACCATGAGCGCCATGGGGATCAGCTCGCAAGATGTCGAAACTCGTACGCAAGTCGAACGGCGATTGCTCGAACACGAAGCCGAACTGGACCGGCTGCTGGCACATTATGGCGAGGCCCATCCCACGGTGATCCAAGCCCGGCAGGCCATCCAAAACAGCCAACAATTCCTTCGCAACTACCAGCAGATGGTCCGCGAACGCACCGCCGCCCTCTACGATTCGCAATTGGCTCCCACCCTGATCGGCATGGTCCGAGAGAAACTGGGAAGCTTGCGAGCCCATGAGGAAAAACTCGGCCACCAATACCAGTTGGCCGAAAGCGAAGCGGTTCGGCTGAGCGATCGGACCGAAGAACTGCAAAGCTTGGCCCACGATGTCGACCGCCTCCGCAATCTCCACGACACGCTGTTGGATCGCATCGCCAATATCGATATCGGCCAGAATCAATCGGAGGTGCGGGTGGCCGTGGTCAGCGAGCCCCAAGCCCGCCCCCACCCCGTCAGCCCGAGACTGACCCTGGTCGTTGCGATCAGCTTGCTCGGCGGCCTGGGGGTCGGTGTCGCCCTGGCCTACGTCCTGGATGTGCTGGACGATCGCTTCCGCTCGCCCGAAGAACTGCAGGACCAGCTGAACGCACCCCTCCTGGCCATGATTCGCGAACTGGCTCTGCCCGAGACCACCACGGGACCGGACGCCATTCAAGTGCATGTGGCCCCGGAATCCGTAGAAAGCGAAGCCTTCCGCACCCTGCGAACCACCCTGGCTTTCTCCGGCTACGACCGCGAACGGATCGCCATCACCAGCGCCGAACCCAGCGATGGCAAGACCACCGTGCTGGTCAATCTGGGTGTCTCCCTGACGCACGCCGGCAAGCGGACGCTGTTGATCGATGGCGACCTCCGCCGACCCGGACTCAGCCGTTGGTTCCACATGCGGACCGCCGGCGGACTCTCCGAAATCCTCCGCGGGGACCAACCGCTGGACGTGATGGTCCCGCCACGCATCCAGTCCAGCGGCATCCCCCGTCTGGACATCTTGCCCTGCGGCCCCAAACCGTCGGACCCGGTCGAACTGCTCAGCAGCCCCCGGCTGGCCGACTTGCTGGCATGGACCGAGCGGAAATACGATCAGGTGATCATCGACTGCCCCCCCGTACTGGCCGCCAGTGATGCGGCGGTTGTCGGGCGTTTGACCGACGGGCTGATCCTGGTCGTCCAGCCGGAGAAGAATCACCGCCGCCTGGTCCTGCGGGCCGTCCATGCGTTGGCGGCCCTCGGAGTCGGCTTGGTCGGTGTGGTGGCCAACCGGATCAGCGACGATCAACGTGGCGGCTACTACGGCTACGGCGTCTACGACTACGGCTATGACGAGGACCCCGGGGATCCCGAACACGACGACCTGGCCCACGATTTCGACGATGCGGACGGTCATTCGCTGGCCGTCTCCGCCAGCGCCCGCGCACATCACTGAGCGGCTGCGCCCTGCTCCGCGTCGATCGCCACCAGCAGAATCATGTTCTGCTGGACGCCATCGCCCAACACAGCACCCGGCCAGGATCCTTTTCTTTTCGGAACCTTGCCGAAAGCTCACGTCCTCCACGCAGGCGATACCCAGCGGACGCGTCTTGCCATTCCCCTTCGGGATGTCGCGACGCAAGCTGGGCTGGGGGTGGTACGCGCCACGGTGCAATCTGGCTGTGAGGTCTTGCAGG
>SLMF01000028.1 GCA_007133715.1 Planctomycetaceae bacterium | reverse complement strand
GTGGCGGCCACGATGCGAACATGCACCCGGAGCGGCCGCTCGGCCCCCACACGCTCGAAAGTCCCTTCCTGCAGCACGCGAAGCAAACGGACCTGCGCCGCCAACGGCAACTCGCCGATCTCGTCCAACAGCAACGTACCCTTGTCCGCCCGTTCGAACCAACCGCGACGCATGGCCGTGGCACCGGTGAACGACCCTTTTTCATGCCCGAATAATTCGGAGTCGATCAGCTCGGGAGCGATCGCTCCGCAATTCACCCGGATAAACGGACCTCGGGCGTGCGAGGACCGTTCGTGGATGGCGCGGGCGATTACTTCTTTGCCCGCACCGGTCTCGCCCAAAATCAACACCGGCAGGTCGGATCGGGCGACCAAAGACACCCGTTCCAGCACCGCCTGAAGGCCACTGTCGCCGCCAATAATGGTATCGACCAACTGCTCGCGACCCAGTCGCGACAAGGCCGAACGCTTGTCCGCCTCCGCCGCCTCTCGCAACGCTCGCAACTCGTGCAACCGGCGGTCGTTCTCCAAAGCCGCTGAAAAGGGTTCGAGCAACAACTGGACCATCCGGACATGCTGCAGTTCAAACGGCGAGCCCCGCTCCGTACCCAACAGCAGGGCACCGGCCGTGCTCTCCGCATCGCCAAGCGGACCGGTCAACCAACTGCCCGAGATGTCGTCGCCCAGCAGCAGGCCAAGCACCTCGTGCGGGGGGTGCCCCTCGCGATGCAGCAGGATCTCCGGATCATGCAGCCATTTCAACAGCAGTCGGCGATCCGCAGGGCGCAGATTCCGCGGCTGCACCCGGAGGGGCCGATCGTTACGCAAACCGATGGCACAGGGAACGACCCGATCCTGTGCCAGATCGAACGCCACGACGATCAGGCAATCGATGGGCATCCGCGTGACCAACAGGCGAGCGATGGTCTCCGCGGATTGCTCGATCTCGATGTGCCGGCACGCCTCACGCCAGACGTCCAGCAGAAGGTTCGTAAAACGCTGCATCTTGTCGATTAGACCATCATATGCCACGGGTGTCCAGATTATTTCGCGGTTATTTCCGTCAAATAATCTAGGCTGACCATCGGGTGGTGGGGGACGGAATGCCTTAAGTCGCTGTGAAATCGATACTTAGCAGATTCTTCCCGCGCCTGGCACACCGTGTGCATTCCTTCCCAGTGGTCGGAGCTTGGCGAGCGGAAACGAGGTTTCCGGTTGCTTGATTCCGACCGAACCCCAGTTTCGCATACCCCAAATTACCGGAATTAGCGCACGAAGGAAGTTCCATGACGCGATCCTACAGACGCCGGTCACGGTTCCCGCAACTGCGGGCACTTGTCGTATGCCTGGCCATCGCCCCGCTTGGTTGTCGGGGTGAGGGTTCCCCCGCGGGCGGCGAACACGAATCGCCGGCCAGGCAGTCGGGAACGAGGACGATATTGAATGTTTCCTATGATCCGACGCGCGAGTTGTACCGCGAGTTCAATGCGGCTTTTGCCCGTCACTGGCAGGAGACGACGGGTCAACGTGTCACGATCCAGCAGTCGCATGGGGGTTCGGGCAGTCAATCGCGTGCGGTGATCGATGGTCTGCAGGCCGATGTGGTCACGCTGGCCTTGGCATTCGACGTGGAGGCGATTGCCCGACATGGGCGGCTTCTGCCGACGGACTGGCAGAGCCAGCTTCCTCGGAACAGTGCGCCTTATGTTTCGACGCTGGCCTTCCTGGTTCGCCGGGGCAACCCGAAGAACCTACGGACGTGGGAGGATTTGATTCGGGAGGATGTCCAGGTCATCACGCCCAATCCCAAGACGTCGGGTGTCGCCCGCTGGAATTACTTGGCGCTATGGGGTGCGGCCCTTCGCCGGGAACTGGGCGACGACTGGCTGGCGGTGCTCCACGATCCGGAACGTTCGTCGGAGGTCGAGGCGGCGCACCGGCAGGCTCGCCAGTTCGTCCAGGCCGTGTTTCGCAACGTACCCCTATTGGATCGGGCGGCGCGCGGCGCGACGAACACGTTCGTCCAACGCCGGATCGGTGACGTGCTGATCAACTGGGAGAACGAGGCGTTGCTGGGGGCCGGGGACCGGCAAGCGGGTGAGTTCGAGTTGGTGACGCCGCCCAGCAGCATTTTGGCGGAACCGGTAGTGGCGATCGTGGAGGTCAATGCCACGCGCCGCGGGACTCGGGAGGTTGCCCGGGCCTACCTGGAGTACCTGTACTCGGAAGTGGGACAGGACATCGCGGGCAAGAACTTCTATCGGCCCACCGTCTGTCCCAAGGCTCAGGCGAAGTACGCCGACCAGTTCCCTGCCTTGGAACTCTACACGATCGAGGAGGTGTTTGGGGGTTGGGAGGAGGCTCACCGCATCCATTTTTCGGAGGGGGGCACGTTCGATCAGATTTATCGGCCCGGTGGCTGACAGGCTGCGGGCAAGGGGCTCGTTGGCCGCTACGGACGGCTCTCCGCGGGAATCCGAGTCGGGGGCGACATCTTGTCCCAAGACGTTTTTGAGGAACGGCGACCATGAGGACGTTTACGAGAATGCTTTCCCCGCGCTTATGGGTGCGAACACCGCGTGTCCTGCCGGGGTTCGGTTTGAGCATGGGCCTGACCTTGCTGTCGATGACCCTGTTGGTGCTGATACCGCTGGGCGGCTTGATCTTGTTCACGGCCACCCGCATGACGCTGGTCGAATTCTGGGAGCAGGCGATCGTGGAGCCGCGGGTGCTGGCAGCATACCGTCTGAGTTTCGGAGCGTCGTTCCTGGCGGCTTTGTTGAATGCGGTTTTCGGGTTCCTGGTTGCCTGGGTGCTGGTGCGTTATCCGTTTTGGGGCCAGCGGTTTGTGGATGCGCTGGTCGATCTGCCGTTTGCCTTACCGACGGCCGTATCCGGGATTGCGCTGACGACGCTTTACGCACCCACGGGTTGGATCGGTCGCTGGCTGGCTCCCTGGGGGCTGCAGATCGCTTACGCCTGGCCGGGGATCGTGATCGCCCTGACCCTGATCGGGCTGCCCTTTGTGGTGCGGATGGTACAGCCGGCGTTGGAACAGTTGGAGGAGGAGTTGGAGGAGGCGGCAGCCAGTCTGGGTGCGACGCGTTGGCAGACGTTTTACCGAGTCATCCTGCCCACGATCCTGCCTTCCTTGTTGACCGGATTCACGATGGCCTTTGCGCGGGCGGTCGGCGAGTTCGGTTCGATTTACTTCATTGCGGGCAACATGCCCTACCGAACCGAGATCGCCCCGCTCTTGATCCTGATTCGGCTGGAACAATTCGACTATGTCGGCGCGACCGCGATCGGTGTGGTGATGCTGCTTGCCGCCTTTGCACTCCTGCTGATCATCAATTTGCTCCAATGGTGGAGCGGCCGTTATCGTCTGTAGAGGAGGTCCCTTCATGGCAGGTGGTATTGTTTTCCGGGCGGACACGGCGTGCTCCCGCGGGGGTCACGCGATTACCGAGTCGGCCTGGACTCGCAGGTTCTTGATTCTGGCGGCATTGGGCTTTCTGATGCTGTTCCTGATTCTGCCGCTGCTGCTGGTGTTCGTGTATGCGTTCGGCGAGGGGCTCGGGGCCTATTTCCGGGCTTTCACCGAGCCGGACGCGCGGGCGGCGATCACCTTGACGCTGATCACGGCGGCGATCGTCGTTCCCGTGAACACCGGCATCGGCATCGCCGCGGCGTGGTCGATTGCGAAGTTCGATTTCCGGGGCAAGCAGATCTTGATCAGCTTGATCGATTTGCCGTTCGCCGTATCGCCGGTGATTGCCGGTTTGATCTTTATCCTGCTCTTCGGAGCCCGGGGCTGGTTCGGGCCGTGGCTCCTGGAACGTGACATCCGGATCATCTTTGCCACGCCGGGCATCGTCATCGCCACCTTGTTCGTGACGTTTCCCTTTGTGGCCCGCGAGTTGATACCGCTGATGCAGGCCCAGGGCACGGAAGAGGAGCAATCCGCGCTGACGCTGGGCGCCAGTGGTTTTCAGACTTTTTGGCGCGTGACCCTGCCCAACATCAAATGGGGATTGCTGTACGGCATCATCCTGACCAACGCCCGGGCGATGGGGGAATTCGGCGCGGTATCGGTCGTCTCGGGACACATTCGGGGACAGACCAACACGATGCCTCTGCATATCGAGGTGCTTTACAACGATTATCAGACCACCGCTTCGTTCGCCGTCGCGTCGCTGCTGGCCTTGCTGGCGGTAGCCACCCTGGCGGTCAAATCGTTGGTGGAATGGAAGATCAGCCGCGATCATGCGGCAGCCGCACGCGAAGCGGAACAAGGGAGGACAGGATGAGCATCGAAGTTCGCAACATCAGCAAGACGTTTGGAACCTTCAAGGCCTTGGATGACGTCAGCTTGACCGTCGGCACGGGCGAATTGGTCGCGTTGCTGGGACCTTCGGGATCCGGCAAGACGACCCTGCTGCGCATCATCGCCGGTCTGGAACAGCCGGATCCGGGCGGGGGACCGATCCTCTTTCACCAAGAGGGCGTGTCCGAACGGCACGTCAGTCAACGGGGCGTCGGTTTTGTGTTCCAGCATTACGCCCTGTTTCGACACCTGAGCGTTTTCGAGAACGTGGCGTTCGGGCTGCGTGTGAAGCGGCGGGCGGAACGGCCGAGCCGAGCGGTGATCCGCGCGCGGGTTCACCAGTTGTTGCAACTGGTGCAATTGGACCAGCTGGCCCACCGCTATCCCCATCAGCTGTCCGGGGGCCAGCGACAGCGGGTCGCCTTGGCCCGCGCCCTCGCCGTCGAGCCGCGTGTGCTCCTGTTGGATGAACCGTTCGGCGCCCTGGACGCCAAAGTCCGAAAGGAACTGCGAGCCTGGCTGCGCCGCCTGCACGACGAGCTGCACATGACCAGCGTCTTTGTCACACACGATCAGGACGAAGCCTTGGAAGTGGCGGACCGGGTCGTGGTGACCCATGAAGGGCGCATCGAACAAACCGGTACCCCGGACGAGGTGTTTCACCATCCGGCAACCGAATTCGTCATGAATTTTCTGGGCGATGTGAACACGTTCCACGCCCGAGTCCAGGCCGGCAGGGTACAGTTCAACTCGCTGGAATTGCCTTTCCCGGACAACCGGCAGCAAATCGTCGGCCAGGCACGGGTCTTCGTCCGACCCTTTGACGTGACCATCGACACCAAGACAAATGGACTTCCAGCCCTGGAAGCGCGAGTCGTCCGCGTCCATTCGGCCGGTCCGCTGGTCCGCTTGGAACTGAGGACGGGTGAGGATCAGCGTCTGGTTGCGGAAATCTCTCAGGAACGGTTCCGTACGATGAATTTGGAAGCGGGCAGCCGCGTCTATGTGCGTCCACGACACATTCGCGTCTTTGCCGGATAAAAAGGGGTCCGCGGATTGACCACGTCGCTCGTGCCCGTTTGGCATCCGCGACGGTCGGGCGCGACGCCGATCCGTCGGCGATCCCACCCTGGAATCCTCTTTCTTCGCCGATGCTTACGGACCGTCGCCCGAGATCGGTGGGCTGTCGGGATCGAAGTCAGCAAGGGCCAATCGCATCGGACCCGGGTGGGGACCGCGGGCGAAGAGGATGGCCCAGACGCCTCGATACTGGAACAATTGCGGCCGGGCCCGAGTGGTCATGTCGGTCGAGATGATCGGATTCTCCGGGTTCCTTTCGTACGGTCCCAGCAGGTTTTCGGACCACGCCAAGCCGAATCCCAGTTGATCGTCCCAGCGACCGGTAAAGACGGTGTACCAGCGGCCCTCGGCATAGACCGGTCGCTGCTGGGGCGTAAAGTCGCCGCGAAAATCCGCCGCCCGCCGCCAGGGACCCTCCGGTTCGTCGGCGACCAGAATAATGGTCCCGTACGTGCGATTGCTGCCGGTGCGGTTGGTCCCCTGAACCTGCAGGTAGTACCGCCCCTCATGATAGATGGCCCAAGACGAATAGACCCGGCCTTCCCGGTCGATCTCTTCGTCGGTGGCTTCAATCCAATCCGGGACGGCGCGGACATAGTCGTGGACCGTCAGCATGGGCTGTTCCGAGGGCCGCCAATTGATCAGGTCCGTGCTGTAGGCCGCTCCGATCGCCCGGATGCCCGGGTAGTGGCCTACCAAATCGACGAAGTAGACCACCCATTGCGAGTTCTTTTCGTCGTACAGCATGGCCCGCGGCATGGCGCGCTGGCTGCCCTGCCAATCGGCCAGTTTGTACATGACCGGATTGTCGGGGTAGTCGTGCCAATCGAGCAGGTTTTGGCTGAAGGCCAAACTGCCGGTCTGGGACGCGGCAAAACCGGGGGGAGCTTGAAACCCGGCGGGTGGTACGGAGTTGTACAGGACGCCGATGCCGCCGGGGGTCTCGAACTCGCCCGGGGCTACCGGGAACATGCCGCGGGGCTTGAAACGCCGGCCCCAGCCGCGCTGGCTGTCCAAAACATTGCCTGCCAACTTCTGCCAAGCCCCGGGAGACATCGGGGGAGCTCCCCTGGCTTGGTCCTTGTACTGCCCCGGCCCAATCAGGCCCGCATTACCGCCGGTACGGTCCGCGGCACCCGTGTCCGATACCACCGTGCCCATGCCAAGGAACGCCGCAATCAGCAGCGGCGTGAAAGTCGTTTTCATCCAACGGCTCCTTTTCCAGGGGGTTTCTCGATCTGCGGATGCCAAGCCGATTGCCGGCATGGGCCCTATCACACCAGCCCCGCGGCGGTGCTGTCAAGAGGTGCTTGGTTGACGCGGCAATCCGAACTGTTATAACCGGCATCACTCCGGAATGGATTCGCGACGCCCAGCCCGATCAGCGGCGGCGAGTGAACGATGTGCCCTTGATGATCCAAGAGGAGGTGGTCGAGTACCCGATCGACCAGACGTATCTGACCCGGCGAAGCACGGAGCAGGCGATCGCGTTCAGTTCGACGTATTGGAAGGCGGGATGCGGGTCGGGTGCCGACGGTGATGCGCTGGCCCGGGAAGATTCTGGCGGGCACGATTCAGAGCGAGGTCGCGGCGACGATCGACCTGCTGCCCACGTTCGCCCACCTGCCCGGAGGCGAATTGCCCGAGGACCGGGTGACTACGGCCTGCCCAAACAGAGGATCTTGCCATCGACGGTGGCCAGGTACAGCCGGCCGCGGGCGGCGGCCATGCCGTCCCAGACGGGCGGTGCGGCGAGTTCCCATTGGCCGACCTGCGACCCGTTGCGTGCCGAGATCGCCCGCAGCAATCCGCCGCGATCACCTCGCAACGAGGCATCCTGCTCGGCCAGTCGAGCTTGCACCTCGGGATGGCCATAGCTGGCGGCGGCCGTCTCGTCGCCGATCCAATCCGGCGGCCCGGCCAGGAACAACGTCTCGTCGGCCAGGACCATGGCGCCGACCGAAAGCGGCAGGTCGATCGACCAGTCGTGCTGCACATGAAATGCCGAACGCTGGTTCCCCGCAGGCGGCTTGGGCACGCGGGGCGGAGCCGCAAAGGCCAGGGCCTGGCCCACACGCCCTTCGACGGCCCGAGCCCCCTCGATCCGCCCGTGGTTCCCGCGACCCGATGCGTCCCGCGCGTCGCCCTCCGCAAAGTTCATCCACAACACGAGTCGAGGATCCGTCTTCTCCGGTTCTTCCCCACTCGCATACTGCCGCGCGATCTCCTCCGCCGTAATCGAGCCGTGGTACACCCGCAGTTCGTCGATCAAGCCGGTGTAGGGGAACGGCGCGGTATACTCGCCCACGGGGCTGCCCGCATCCTCGCCAATCTCCATCGGATTGTTGGGGTCGGCGGCGATCAGACTCGGCGCCTCGCCGCTGGCCACCACCCGACCGTTGACGAACAGTTGCAGTTGCCGATCTTCACGCAACACACCGGCCAGATGGACCCAACCGTCAGGCAGTTCTTCCGGAGCACGGACGGTCGCCAGTCGGCCCTCGTTGCGCACGGCGAAGCCCGGTCGGCCCTCGTCCAGCAGCAGGGCGTAGCCATATCGGGCGCCGCCCCGAGCCAGGATCACCCCGCTGGGCCGCTCCGGTTGGACCCAGGCCAGCACGGCCACCGGCTTCCCCGTCGGGTTCAGACTGGGCGAATGGTCCACGCAGACCCGCGCCGCAGCGGCTGCCGGGCGAACCGCGGGCGCCGCGCCGTGGATCGGGCCGCGGCGCCGAAGGTGATCGGCCACCTCCGGCGACCCTTTGTCGGACGCCCAAAGATGGTACTCCATCGGCGAAGTCCAACGGTAATACTGCGGCTTGCGCCCGTAGCCGTACACCTTCTGGTCATCGAATACCAGGATCCGGCCGGAGGGGGCGAACCGCCCGGCTTGCCAATACCCGCCGTGGCCGCCCGCAAAACTGCGGCCGAAGACCCAATACGTCCGGTGCCACCATGCGTCGTTCACAAAGCCCGCGGGGGAGAACAGATGCGCCTCCTCGCTCCGTTGCACCGAACCCTGGGCCGCCGGGTCGCCCGAATGCGGACCCAACGCCTGACGCCGCCCCTCCAAATCGAACACCTGCGACTTCATGTACATCCGCTGGCCGTCGCTCGATAGGATGTCGGGAGTGGCCACCGGCATGTTCAGAACCCGCACATTCGTTTGCAGGTTCTCCTCCAGATCGGGATGCCGGTCGTCCATGTGCGTGACCGTCAGCACCCGCCCGGTGAGCGGATCGAGCCGATACAGCCAGATGCCTCCGTCCAGGAACATGTTCCTGCCGGCGACGAAATGCAGCACGTCGTCCTGCACCAGCACGCTGCCATGGACCGGCCATACGCTTTCCAGCCGGTCGAAGGCGATCAGTCGCTGGTCCATCGGGGCGGCGCGGAACCGCCAGACCAGGACGCCGTCGGCGGCACGCAGGCAATAGACGTATCCATCCGCCGAGCCGAACAGGGCGAGGCCCCGGTACAGCGTCGGCGGAGAATCGACCGGCCCGCCTGCCGTGTAGCTCCACACCAGCCGTCCCTCGTTCGCATCGAGTGCGTGGACGGTATGCGCGTCCGGTGCGGCGACCAGCAACCGCTCGCCGGCCACCACGACGGCCGTCAGACGGCCGCCCAGTTCCGTTTCCCAGGCCGTCTCCAGTTCGGTGGGCACGGCCGTTTCGGTTCGCCCGCTTCGCGACGCGTCGCGGCGGTAGGTAGGCCACTCGCCCGCGGCCGCTGGCAGAACGTCGCCGGCCGCGATTTCGCCGTAGGCCGGTCCGCGCTCCAGCCGCTCCTCGGCCGCCGCCGCTTCCGGGATCCGCGGGCCGTCCGCCGCCGGCGCAAGGGCGTTGAACCCGTCCAGCTTCGCTTCCGGGTAACACGCACACGGATGCTGCGGAGCGTAGATCAACCCGTTGCAGGGCATGATCCCGTACAGGCAAGCACCGCGGACCCAGTGATGGATCTCCCAGGTCTGGCGGTTGAAGTCGACGAACTCGATGCCCGTCCGCGAAGGCAGCAGGTACTGATGCGTGGCCTTGGCCCGGTAGCAGCGGTGATGGAACCAATACGTGTCGACATCCGGATAGAACTCGTTCTTCACCTCGCCCGTCTTCACATCACGGCCGGTCCACACTCCC
>SLMF01000086.1 GCA_007133715.1 Planctomycetaceae bacterium | reverse complement strand
CTGGGCAGCCGCCAGCAACCGCCGATGGGACTGGACGACATTCGGCAGAGCATTACGGCCCAGGGCCAGGATTTCGACAAACTGATCGACGAACTGACGAGTCAACTGGGGCCTCAGAAGCTGTTGGAGCAGCAATTCGAGGGCAAAGTCGAAGTCAGTTCGGCGGACGCGAAGCAGTTCTATGACGAGAACCAGCAGGAGTTCACGACCCCGGGTCAGGTACGGGCCCGTCACATCCTGATCGACAGCAAGCAGCCCGATGCGGCCGAACAGGCTGCCCGGCTGCGCGCGGAGATTGTCGAGCAGGATGCGGATTTTGCCGCAGTGGCCAAAGAGCATTCGGCTTGCCCCTCGAGCCAGCGGGGTGGCGATTTGGGCTTTTTCGGTCGTGGCCAGATGGTTCCCGAGTTCGATAAGACGGCCTTCGAGTTGGAGGAAGGCGCCGTCAGCGAGGTCGTAGAAACGCAGTTCGGCCACCACATCATCAAGGTCGAGCAGCGGCGGGCCGAGACCGTGGAAGCCTTCGACCAAGCCCAGACGCGGATCCAGGAAATGCTGAAACAGCAAAAACAAATGGAGATCGCCGAAGCCTACATCGCCAAGCTGCGAGAGGAGGCGGAGATCGCCTTTCCGCAAGGTCAAGCCCCGGAACCGGCAGGTCCCCCGGCAGAAGTATCTCCCTTCTGAACCCGAGTTTGGCCCGGGGCTCTGCCCCTGACATTCCCTCCTTGGATGCATCCCAATCGACCGGCGGCATGGCCCCGATCGATTGGGGCGCGCCGGGTTCGGCTCGACACGGTGCTGGAACAACGCATTGGAAACCGCTATTCTGTAGCCCTGTCAGGGATCGTGTGGACAGCACGCCAGACGGAGCCGATTTGTCACAGCGCCTTTTGTCACAGGGCGGGGCCCTATCAAAAAAGGGCCCCGTACTTCGGCTGGCATGCTGAGCCTCCCACAGAATAGAATGTGCCTGGAGAAAGGGCGACCGCTCTTTCCGGCAACGTCTCGGGAGAAGACTCGTGAAGGCGTGCCCGGACCCCCTCGAAGAACCGCCGTTTGCGCAGTGCCGCCGCTTTTTGATCCGTGACGTCCGCCCGAACGAGCTGACGCTGGACGTCGGCTGCGGCTCGGGAGAACTCATGCAGGAACTCCAGCGACGGGGTGCCCGCACGATCGGCGTCGAAATCGGTGCGGAGCTGGTCGCTGGCTGCCAAGAGCGAGGTCTGGATGTACGGTGGGGACGAGCCGAGGAATTGCCCTTCGAGGACGCGACGTTTGACCGGATCGTCTGCAGCGTGGTGATGCCCTATTTGGATGAACGGAGGGCGGTTGCCGAATGGTCACGAGTCCTCAAGCCAGGGGGTCGTGTCTTTGCGACCTACCATGGCTTGGGTTACGCGCTGCAATGCCTGGCGAGTTCACGGGGACTGAGACGCCGCATTTACGGGGGCCGGATGGTGGGCAACACGCTATTTTATCGCGTATTCCGCCACCGCTTTCCCGGGTTTTGGGGCGACACCCTGTGTCAAACCAGCGGCTCACTCCGAGCGAATTACCGGCGGGCTGGCCTGCAGTTCGTCGACGCCACCACGGTGACTCGCTTTCTTGGTCTGCCCGGTTTCCTGGCGCACCATGTGTTGAAACCGCATTTTCAGGAGCAGGAACTCCCGCCTTAGCGAGTCGCTCGCACGTTGCCCCAGTCCCTCGGCAAAGCTCCCGGTGCCGCGGTCCATTCCGGCGCCCCCCCCCTGAGTTCGCGTCACAAGTGCGGCGTTGGGGGGGCGGCAGGCTTTGTTCGACCGATTGGGCCGGTTGACAATTGGTGGACGGGCGGCGTAGGATAGAGACGACGTCGTTGCGGACTGCCGGGGATTGCCGGGTTGCAGGTTCGGACGGCGTTGTCCCTGCCGGCGCCGATCGTGGCGTTTTACTCTCCTGTTCTGCTGCAATGCACGCCTGCCAACCCGCGTCGTTTCTATGTCCAAACTGCTCCGCCAGCGCACCTTCTCAGGCTTTCAAGCGGACTCAGACCCGCTTCCCGTGGGGGAACCAGCAGACATTACCCCCTCGGATCAGCAAAGCCAAGAGGGGCCGCAGGTCGTGTATGTCGTGGACTGCTTCTCTCTGATTTTTCAGGTGTTTCACGCCCTGCCCGAGATGAGCAGTCCCGACGGTCAGGCGGTGGGTGCCGTGTACGGATTCCTCCGCGATATTTTGGATTTGCTGGAGAAGCAGCAACCGGACTATTTGTTTGCGGCTTTCGATTCGCCGGGAGACACGTTTCGGCATGAGGTGTATTCGGAGTACAAAGCCACTCGAGACGAGATCCCGACGGATCTGCGTCCCCAAATCGGACTTTGTCGAAGAGCGCTCGAAACGTGGAGCGTGCCCGTATTCGAGCTTCCGCGTTTCGAAGCCGACGACATCCTGGCGACCGTGGCCCGCGTCACCCGCGAACGTGGCTGGCAGTGCGTGCTGGTCACGGCCGACAAAGACTGCCGGCAATTGCTGTCGGATCAGGTTCAGATATTCAACGTGCGAAAGGGCGAGTTCTATGGGGCGACGGAACTGCAGCGTGACTGGGGAATCTCCCCCAAACAGGTAGTTGACTTTCAGGCGCTGGTCGGTGACAGCAGTGACAACGTACCGGGGGTTTCGTTAATCGGCCCCAAGATCGCTTCGCAGTTACTTGGCAAGTACGGCACCCTGGAAGGGGTACTGGACCATGCGGATGACGTCTCGGGCGCGAAGCGGCGTGAGAATTTGCAGACCGGTCGGGAGGTGGCCCACCTCAGTCGCGAGCTGGTACGACTGGTCGACAATTTGCCTCTGGAGATCGACTGGTCTGCGGGCCGGGTGTCCGAATTCACCCCCCAGCGAGTGGTACCTCTCTGTCGCGAGTTTGGCTTTCGCCAGTTGAGCGAACGGTTGGCCGGGTTGGGCGAATCGGCCGCACCGGCTTGGCGTGCGGATTATCGGACGGTCACTACGCTGGAGGAACTGCAGACGCTGGTCGATCAACTGGGCGAGCAGCCGTGTTTTTCGTTGGACACGGAAACCACGTCCACCCACCCACGCTGGGCGGAGATTGTCGGCTATTCGTTTGCCTGGGTCCCGGGCAACGCGTATTACGTGCCGGTGCGTGCCCCGCAGGGCGACCCCTGCCTGGACCCGGTTCGTGTCGCCGACATCCTCCGACCGGTGCTGGAGTCTTCGACGGTCCAAAAGATCGGGCAGAATCTTAAATACGAACGGATTGTGCTCCGCTCGGCAGGCCTGGATTTGCGGGGCGTGGCCTTCGACACCATGGTGGCCGATTACTTGATCGATCCGGGCGAGCGAAATCACAGCTTGGACGATCTGGCGCGGCGATATTTGGGCCACGCCAAAATCAAGATCCGTGATTTGATCGGAACGGGCAAAAAGCAGAAGCAGATGGACCAGGTGCCCGTCAATCAGGTGGCACCGTATGCTGCCGAAGACGCGGATGTGCCGTTACGCCTCCGCCCCATGCTGGAGGAACGCCTGCAGCAGCAGGAATTGGACTCGTTGTTTGCCGACCTGGAGATGCCCTTGATCGAGGTCTTGGCCGAGATGGAATACAACGGGATTCGGGTCGACGAACAACGGCTGGAGCAGCTGGGTCAGCGGTTCTCGGAGAAGATGGCGGGTTTGCAGGAGGAAATCCATCATTTGGCGGGTGGCGAATTCAATATCGATTCGCCCCAGCAGCTGGCCAGAATCCTGTTCGAGAAACTGGAGTTGCCGGTGATCAAACGGACCAAGACCGGGACCAGCACCGATGTCCAGGTACTGACCGAATTGGCCCCCTTGCACCCCTTGCCGGCCAAAATGGTCGCGTATCGGCAGTTTGCCAAGTTGAAGAGCACCTATGCCGACTCGTTGCGCCAGCTGATCAACCCCCAAACCGGTCGCGTGCATACCTCCTTCAAACAGGATGTGGCGGCGACCGGTCGGCTCAGTTCTCAGGAGCCGAATCTGCAGAACATCCCGGTGCGGAGCGACGAGGGGCGCGCGATCCGCTCGGCCTTTATCCCGGGCGAATCGGGTTGGAAATTGATCACAGCCGATTATTCCCAAATCGAACTGCGCGTGCTGGCCCATTTCTGCGGTGATCCCACGCTGGTGCGCGCCTTTGCCGAGGACCAGGACATCCACGCCACGGTAGCGGCCCAGATCCATCGGGTTCCCCTCGAACAGGTTGACAGCGCGATGCGGCGCAAGGCCAAAGCCGTAAACTTCGGGGTGATCTATGGGCAGAGTGCTTTCGGCTTAGCCCGGGCCCTGGAAATCGATAAAGGCGAAGCGGCTGAATTCATCGAAGCCTATTTCGCACGCTACCCGGAGGTGGACGAATTCATGAGACGCACCCTGGTGAAATGTCGCCAAAAGGGTTATGTTAGTACGATCCTGGGGAGGCGACGCGCCGTTCAAGGTGTTCGCGACCCGTCCTCGCTCAATGATCCACGCCAGAGGAATCTCCCCGAGCGAATTGCCATCAACACCGTCATCCAAGGCTCGGCAGCCGATCTGATCAAGAAAGCGATGCTTTCCGTCCACCGCAGTCTGCAAGCAGAGCCGTTGGCAGCCCGGCTGTTGTTACAGATTCATGACGAGTTGATTTTCGAGGTGCGGGAGGACCAGATCGCTCGGCTGGCCGAGCGGGTCGTGCGAGCGATGGAGTCGGTGGAATCGCTGGCAGTCCCCCTGAAAGTGGATGTCAAGGTGGGTGAGAATTGGGCGCAGTGTGAAGCATGGAGTTGAGCGGCCGAGGGCGGACATGAAGGTGATCGGAGTGGTAGGTGGAGTTTGCAGCGGCAAGAGTCTGGTCTCGCGGCGGCTGGGCGATTTCGGTGCGGTGGTGTTGGATGCCGACCGGACGGGCCATGCGGTGCTGTGCGAAGCGGAGATCATCGCCTTGTTGCGAGACCGCTGGGGCGCGGACGTGTTCGATGCGTCGGGCCGGGTGGACCGGAGCCAAGTGGCTCGGCGGGTGTTTGGCCCGCCGCCGGACGGGCCCCGGGAATTGGCGTTTCTCGAACAGGTGACGCACCCGCGGATCGGCGTGCGATTGCGGTTGCGGATGGACCGGATCGCCACCGGTCAGCCGGATGCCGTGGTGGTGCTGGACGCCGCCTTGCTGATCGAAGCCGGCTGGGATGTGTGGTGCAGCCAACTGATATTTGTCGACGCGCCTCGAGCGGTCCGACTGGCCCGTGCCAAGCGGCGGGGGTGGACCGAAGCGGATTTCGAGGCGCGCGAGGCGGCTCAGGCACCGTTGGACAAGAAGCGGTCGCGAGCCGATGTGGTGATTGACAATTCGACGTCCCCCGAGCACACGTGGGAGCAACTGGAACCGTGGAGGCGTTGCCTGATCGACGCCTCGTGCGAAGAATCGAGCGAGTCCTGAGTCCCATTCCACAGCAGGATGGGACTCATACCCTCCGTGGGCACCGTCCGAGTGCCCATACCTGCATCTCATCAGGAGTCTTTGGTCATGCCCAAGAACCGACGGCATTACGATTACGATCATGAAGAGCCGCTCTCTCTGGCGGAGGAGTTGGCGGTGGAGGCGGATCGGGGCCAGTTACTGGACCCGCAAGACCGCTACGAGAAGATCAAGCAGGGCGAAGTGCATATCGCCGAGTTACAGAAGATGAGCATGAGCCAATTGATCGAGGAGGCCCGCCGCGAGAACATGGCCGATGTGGCGGGCATGAAGAAGCAGGAGCTGGTCTTCAAGATCCTCAAAGAGCGTGTCAAGATGAACGGGCTGATGTACGGCGAGGGCACGCTCGAGATCTTGCCGGACGGTTTCGGTTTCCTCCGCAGCCCGGACTATCACTACCTGTCCTGCCCGGATGACATTTACGTGTCGCCCAGCCAGATCCGGCGGTTTGGTCTGCGTACGGGGGCGACCGTCTCCGGCCAGATCCGCCCCCCCAAGGAAAACGAACGCTACTTTGCCCTGTTGCGGGTCGAGGCGATCAACTACCAAGACCCCAATCTGCTGGCCGACCGGGTGGTGTTCGACGACTTGACGCCCTTGCATCCGGACCAGCGGATCATCATGGAATACGATGCCAAGGACATGTCGACACGTGTGGTGGACATGCTGACGCCGATCGGATTCGGGCAACGGGGCTTGATTGTCAGCCCGCCGCGGGCCGGAAAAACGATCCTGATGCAGCGGATGGCCAAGGCGGCATTGAAGAATTTCCCGGAAGCTTATGTGATCATGCTGTTGATCGACGAGCGGCCGGAGGAAGTCACGGACATGGAACGCGAGGTGAAAGGTGCGAACTGCGAGGTGATCAGTTCCACGTTTGACGAACCTTCCTCGCGGCATGTGCAGGTTTCCGAGATGGTGATTGAGAAGGCCAAGCGGATGGTGGAATATGGCCACGACGTGATCATCTTTCTGGATTCGATCACGCGGCTGGCCCGGGCCTGGAACACGGAATGTCACCAGTCGGGCAAGATCCTCTCCGGCGGTCTGGATGCCAACGCCCTGCAGCACCCCAAGCGGTTCTTCGGTTCGGCGCGGAAGGTGGAGGAGGGCGGTTCACTGACGATCTTGGCCACGGCCCTGATCGATACGGGCAGCAAGATGGACGAAGTGATTTTCGAGGAGTTCAAGGGGACGGGCAATCTGGAGATCGTGCTGGACCGGCATCTGGTGGACAAACGGATTTGGCCGGCGATCGACATCAACCGCAGCGGTACGCGGCGGGAGGAGATGCTGCTGGACCCGGACGAGCATCGTCGGGTGTGTGTGTTGCGGCGGGTGCTGAACGACATGAACGCGCCGGATGCGATGGAATTGCTGGTCTCGCGATTGGGCAAGACGAAGACGAACGCCGAGTTTCTGATGGGCATGAACATGAAGTAAGGGTGGTCGAGCAGACGAGTGCGAGCGAAGTCGAGCGGCTGCGGGGCCGGGTCGGCGGGGAAGCGAACACAAGGGAAGCTAAGGAGAATCGGGCGATGCCGAACATAATCGAGGGAGACGCGGCCGCGGAACCGGGGCGTTTTGCGATCGTGGTCTCGCGGTACAACGAAGCGATCACCGGCCGGTTGTTGGAGGGCGCGGTGGGAACGCTGACCGGGGCGGGGGTTGCGGACCAGGCGATCGATGTGGCCTGGGTCCCGGGCGCGTGGGAGATCCCCCTGGTCGCCCACCGCTTGGCCCACAGCCGCCGCTACGCTGCCGTGCTGTGTCTGGGAGCGGTGATTCGCGGCGAGACGTCCCACGACCAGCACATCAATCGCCAGGTGAGTTTGAGTTTGGGAAGGATCGCGTTGGAGGCGGAGCTGCCGGTGCTGTTCGGCGTGCTGACCTGCAACACGCTGGAGCAGGCGATCCACCGGGCGGGCGGTAATGTGGGCAACAAGGGTTCCGAGTGTGCGCAAGCCGCCTTGGAGATGACGCGGTTGCTGGCCCAAATACCGAGCGATATGCCGAGCGGTCCGGGTGCCCGGGAAGGCGGCATCCGGCGGACCGAGCGGCAGATGTCGGCGGCGGTACCGGAGCGGGGCGAGCCCCCGCTGGTGGTGCAACCCGTCCCGGCGGCGGGCGGTACGGCAGCGCGCGTTACGGGGACACCGGCGGGAGTGGTCGGAGCCCCCGCCGCGGCTGGGGAAACCGCGCTTTCCGGGACCCCGAACGTGCCGCGGCCTCCGCTGCGAACTCGGTCGGCCGGCCCGTTATCCCGCCGCCAGCTGCCGTCGGCCAAGCAGAACTCGCCCGCCCCCGCTGCGGAATTGGCGAGCCCACCGGCGCGCAGCCGGGAACGCAGCCCGCGACCGATCCGGAAAACCCGCCGCGCCCGAGCACGTGCGGTGGCCCTGCAGGTCCTGTACGAAGACGATCTGAACCCCCGACGCAATCTGGCCGCCAGCGACCGCTTCATCCAACAGCGGCTGCGGAACGACCTGGAACGCGTGCCCTTCGCCCAGCAATTGGTCCGCGGGGTGCGTTTGCACCGCGAACAGATCGATCGGATGCTGGTCGAGAAACTGGACCACTGGAGTCTGCCGCGGTTGGCGGTAACCGACCGCAACGTGTTGCGGTTGGGCACCTACGAACTGGTGTTGGGGGGAACCCCGGCCGCGGTGGCCATCAATGAAGCGGTCGAGCTGGCTCGCCGATTCGGGTCCGGGGATTCCGCTTCCTTTGTCAATGGCGTGCTCGATCGGATCGCCAAAACATACGCTCGTCGCGAAACGAGCCAGGAGAAATAGAGATGGGATGGTTCCAACGTTTTCGAGGCACCGACGCGGCGGAGCAAGAGCCGAAGCAAGCGGCCGGCACCGATTCGGCGGCTTCCTCGACCTCCGCAACGGAGGCGCCGCCGGCCGAGCCGCCGGAAGAGACCGCGGCCGCTCCCGGCGGCTTGTTCGCCCGCGTTCGCCAAGGCCTGAAACGCACGTCCCAGCTGCTGAACACCGATATCCGCGACCTGTTCAAGCAGGAAGGACGGCTGGTGGACGAGCAGCTGCTGGACGAGCTGTTCGCGATCCTGATCCGCACCGACATGGGCGTCGAGCCGGCGCGCGAGATCCGCGACCAAGTCGGCAACGACTTCCGGGCCCGGGTCGTGCCCCTGCGCGACGTGATGCAGTCGGTGCAAGACAAGCTGCGGCAGCTGATGGCCCAGGCCGAAGAGCCGATCGCGTTCGCCTCCCAGGGCCCTACCATCATCCTGGTCGTCGGCGTCAACGGCAGCGGCAAAACCACCTCGATCGCCAAACTGGGCGCGCTGTTCGCACGCCAGGGCCAGCGCGTCATCCTGGCCGCCGCCGATACCTTCCGCGCCGCGGCCGTCGAACAACTGACGGTCTGGGCCGAACGGATCGGAGCCGAAATCGTTACCGGGCCCAAAAACAGCGATCCCGCCAGTGTCGCCCATCGGGCCGTCGCCCGGGCGCTGGAAAGCCAAGCCGAGATCTGTATCATCGATACGGCCGGTCGACTGCAAAACCAGACGAACCTGATGAGTCAGTTGAGCAAGATCCGCCGCGTGATCACGCGACAGATCCCCGACGCACCGCACGAAGTGCTGCTGGTACTGGACGCCACGGCCGGGCAGAACGGGATCAGCCAGGCTCGCGGCTTCTCCGCAGCCGCCGACTGCACCGGAATCGTCCTGGCCAAACTGGACGGGACCGCCAAAGGCGGCGTGGTCATCCCCATCCGCCAACAGTTCCAGTTGCCCGTCAAATACATCGGCTTGGGAGAACAGCTGGACGATCTGGCCCTGTTCGAAGGCGACCGCTTCGTCGACGCCCTCTTCGCCGACGCGCCGCAGAACCCCTGACCGCCCCAACTTAATCCGCGAGTTTCTTCAGCAACCAAGCCATGTTGGTTGCCAGATTCCGTACCGTCTTGATCCCTTCCTCATCCGCAGTCACCTCGCCCGGCGCATGCCCGAAGGCCACGTTCCAGTAGGTCGAACCGGGCACGATCATCTGGCTGATGAGAAAAAAGTAGTTCAATTGGGCAAAAGTAAAATTCTGCCCCGCACGCCGAGCGACCGCCACCGCCGCACCCACTTTGCGCCGCAGCAGGTCCGGGTGGCGTCGGGCAATGTATCCCACCCGATCCAACAAAGACATGATTTCG
>SLMF01000728.1 GCA_007133715.1 Planctomycetaceae bacterium | reverse complement strand
GTTGATTGACGCGTTCCAGAGTCATGAGCAGGCGGAAGTGGCCGCGTTATGTGATGTCTGCGAGCCCACGCTGGCGTTGGCTCGCGAGCGTTATGGCCAGGCTCTGGCCAGTTATCGCGATTTCCGCAAGATGCTCGAACAACGGGACTTGGATGCGGTCGTGATTGCCACGCCGGACCATTGGCACGCGATTCAGACGATCGACGCGTGCCAGGCGGGCAAGGATGTGTATTTGGAGAAGCCGGTTTCGATGACGGTGTACGAAGGCCGCCAGATGGTCAAGGTAGCTCGCCGCACCGGCCGGGTGGTTCAGGTGGGTTTGCACCGCCGCGCTTCGGACTTGTATGCCGAGGTATCTCAGCGGGTCCAGGCCGATTTATTGGGCAAGGTGACGGTATGTCGTTGTTATCATTTGAGCAACATGTACCCGACGGGGATGGGGCGAGCCGAGCCTTCGCCGCCGCCGCCGGGACTGGACTGGGATCTCTGGCTGGGTCCGCGTCCGGAGGAACCGTATCGCGAGACGATCGCTCCCTACAAGTTCCGCTGGTGGATGCGTTACTCGTCGCAGATTGCCAACAACGGCGTGCATCATTTGGACGTCATCCGCTGGATGACGGGTGACGAGGGTCCGGTGCGGATTGCGGCTTTGGGCGGCCGTTATGCCGTGGACGACGATCGCACGATTCCGGACACGATGCAAGCGATTTTGGAGACGGCAGCGGGCCGATTGATCATGTTTGGCCAGTACGAGGCCAACGGCAATCCGGCGTTGCCGCACCCGGGCCATGGCGAACTGCGGGGGACGCAGGGCACGGCTTACCTGTCCGATTCGGTCGTGCGTGTGATTCCGGAACGGGGCGGCCAGTACCAGGACCGCCAGCCGCGGATGGAGCCGACCGAGATCCGTGCCGCCGATTTCCGCAAGCAGGATCATCGCGTGGCCAATCTGTCGCTGACCGCGTTGCACGCCGGCGATTTCCTGGACTGCATGCGGACGCGCGGGGTCCCCCGCTGCGACATCGAGGTCGGTCACATTTCGACCACCTACGCCCTGCTGGCCAACATCGCTTTGGCAACGGGCGCGACGCTGGACTGGGATCCCCAGGCGGAACGCTTTACGAACAACCCGGAGGCCAACGAATTGTTACACTACGAGTACCGCGAGCCGTGGAAGCTGAATATCTAAGCGGGCTTCGAAGCCACAAAGGGGAGGGCGCGAAAATGAAGGTGAGCCGAGCGTGGGTGTGGTCGACTGTGGTGCTGGCCAGTCTGGCGAGGGGGCAGGAGCCGTTTTCTCCGGTGCGGCCGGTGGTCGAGATCGAAGAGGAGGTGTACGATTTCGAACCGGCCAACAATGGGGCCGGTCCTACCTGGTGTTTCGGTGCGCCGATTCTCGTCCGCTCGGGGGAAATCCTGTTCGCTTCCGGGCTGGAGACGCTGCCGGATTTCCAGCCGCTGCATAATGTGCGGTGGATGCTGTTCCGCCGCGACGCGGAGGGTTGGGCGTTGCAGCAGGTGGATCCCGTGGGACGAACGCGGGAGCCGTGTCCGTTGGTGATCTTGCCCTCGGGCCGCCTGATCATGTCGACCAACCCCACGCTGGTCACGGATCCGGAGCGCCGGGCGGGGCCGGCACGCCCGGAGATGCTGCTGTTTGATGCGGACGATCCCCAGGCGGCTCCCCAAACGCTGCTGCCCGAGTGGGAGGGTGAACCGAGTTTTACCGAGCACACCTACCGGCTGTTCGGTGCCGATCCGGAGCACGGCGAGGTGATCCTGTTGAACAATGTGGGCTACAGCCACAAAGAGTGGGCTCTGCTCCAGCGTGACGGGACGTGGGCCACCGGTCGCTTGATGAATGTGGCCAGTCGCCCCGGCGATATCCACGCGTACCGGCCCGGCTACCACCTGCACCGCTTCAACTATGGCAGTGTGGTCTTGCGCGACCGAGCCGCCTTTGTCAGCGGTTGCGTCTCCTACGCTAATTGGGACCGTGCGGACGAGGAGAAACTGCAGGCGATTCTGGACGGTCAGACGGCCCGCAATCGGTTGGGCTCGCTGGCGAACCGGCGGCGGATGATGTTCGCCTGGACTCCCGACATCACCACCACACCGTTTTCCAGCTGGCTGGAAGTCGGCAGCACGATGGACACGGGCGGTTGGCTGTTCCCCGGCGATTTGTGGGTCGCTCCCGACAATACGGCTCATCTGGTCTGGTACGAAGGCCCGCTGGACTCGCGGCTGCGTGACCAGCATTTTCCGGACATTCGGCTGACGCACGCGATCCGGCATGCGATGGTCCGTGACGGACGGGTGGTGCAGCGGACGACGCTGATGGAAGGTGGCGAGGGGCAGGGCAGTGAATTGCCGCAGAGCATCCACCCCCGCTTCCAGATCACACCGGACCAGCGGTTATTCGTTTGGTTTTATGTGGGCGGCCGGGACGCGGAGGGGGCTGCGGTTTCCGAGAATCGGATCCTCGAATTGCTGGCCGACGGCACGTCCGGAACGCCAATCGTGGTGCCGTTGGAACATCCGTTGCGAGTCGCTTTCACCGCAACCCCCCGGGGCGGCTCACCACCCTCGAACACGCTGGACCTGTTCGGCATCCGCGCCGGGGGGCCCGCGACAACCCTGACCTACGCGCGGGTGCGGCTGGAAACAGTTCCTGACGCACCCCACGGAGACTAGGCCCAAGGGCACGTTGCCGATGTGAAATGCGCGTGATGGCCGTGGGGTTCAGAGAGTCTGGGGAAGCAGCCGGATCACGTCCTGGTCGTCCCGTCCGCTGGCAATCTTCAGCCGGGCTTGGGTTCGAGCCCGCTCGCCCGCAGGAACGTCATGCCCGAGCAGCGAGAGGTACAGCGAATAGTGGGTCTCTCCCGCAAAGGGCGTCGACACGGCAAAGCAATCGGCTCGGGACGCCATGACGATGGCAACCAAGTCGGAATGGCGGTCGCGGCGCAGGGCCACGGGTTGGACCAAGGGTGGCAGCAGGACCCAGTCGACCGGATGCGGGTGGGTTTCCCAGCGTCCGTCCCGGATCAGCGTCACCGCCCCCTCGTCGCGAGGCGCCATCAGCCAGTGCCCCCGTGCTCGTTCCCCCAGCAGGAACGTCGGGCCGTGTTCGGGGTCCTGCACGTACACATACGGATCGGCGAACCCCGCCTCGAAATAGGATGCCAGGAAGATCTCGAACGTCGCGAGCTCTTCGTTCGCTTGCACCTCGAAGAGCACGTCCAATGTCGTCGGATCGTGCCAGCGATAGACGGCTTGCAGCACGAACGGCACCTCGAACGGCGGTTCCCAGCGGACTTGGACGGCGCCGTCTGCCGTAATTGTCGAGGTGGTATTCCAATCGCGGGCACCGTCGCCAAAGCGTTGGTTTCCGCTGAAGATGCGGTACGGGTGCATCAACCCCAAGCCGGCTGCCAAACGCCGCCCGGTCGGCTGGTGCACCACGCCGGTCAAACCCAGCGCTCGGCCGCCCGCGTTCAACCGGCCGGTGAGCACGCCCGTATCGAAGGCGTAGCCCCCGTCATCGGCGGCTGTGAACCGGAGCATCTCGGCATCGCCATCACCCGCTTGGCGGTCTTCGGCAATTGCAGAAGCGGTAAGGCAGAGAGCCAGTGCCGCACACAGCGCGGACACCCCCTGTGTTTGGAAAGCCGGGTTGCCTCGGGGGCACCGTTTCTGCCGCGGATCGTATTGGAAACTGCTCATCAAGTGGCTCCCGAAACAGAGGGGTATCGTGATCGAATCTTGTACGATTTGGCAGTCGCGTTGCGCCGGAGCGAGCAGGCCTGACAAGCTCGACGGCTCCAGTCTATTTCCGCGCGTCAGGCGCGTCAAACGTTGGGTCAGGGGTTTGATTCTTCCCACCCGTTCCGAGCCTGCTTTCGTTTTTCGGACCTTTCGCTGACCGTAGGGGACATTAGAATAAGGCGCATGGCATCTGACCTTCCTTTATCCGCTGAACACGGCCAGCCGGTGGCGTCTGAGGCCTGAGGGCGGGCCGGATCGCTGCTTGGGAGACCCTGGCGCCTTGCGAAAGCACGCGTTGGAAGATCGTGGTGGTGAAGCCCTACACCGTGTGCGTTGCCAGGTCAGGGTTCGGTTTCGGTCTGGGGAACGAATTGCACGGCGTCGACCAGCACGTGTCCGTCGGCTCCCCGATTCGAGATTTCGACGACCGCCGGTTGGCCGTCGAATTCGAAGGTGCCCAGCGACACGAACAGATCGTCGATCGGCGCGGTCTGTCGCTGGTTGACCGTACGCTGGGCGGTGCCCTCCGCATGCCGGATGCTGACCGGCACGTTCGTCGCTCGGTTGCCGTGTGCGGCGTAGGACAAGCGGACTTCGTAGCGACCCGGTGTCAGGGCGGTCTCGAACCGCGCCGATTTGGCGCCTTGGCCCGTGTCGTCGTCATGCCGATAGCCGCTGCCGACGAACGGCCCGATCGCACTGCTGTGCAGCCAATCGCCCTGAAAACGAGCTTGGTGGTCATCCAGCACGACGCCTTCCAAATCGGCGGGCCAGACCACGCGGGACGCCGTGCGGTGCGGGCCCTGCCACTCCAGCACCTGCCCGTCTTCCAGCAACCGTTCCCGCAACCGATCGAAATCGATGTCTTGGACGTCCACTTCCTGTTCCAACGCATGCACGGCCGCCGTGGCTGCCGATTGCCCGAGGATCATGAACACCGGTTCCATGCGGATCGAGCCGAACGCGATGTGGCTGGACGACACGCAGACGGGCACCAGCAGATTGGTGCACTCGTCCTGCGACGGAATCAGGGCGCCGTAGTCGATGGGATAGGGTCCGCCCGGATTGATCTGCACGTCGCCTTCGTTTTGCGCGTACGCTCGGCCCTCGTCGTTCCAGGCGATGTATCGCTGGGTGTGGTGCGAATCCATGTTGTACGAGCCCATTCCCACGGGGCGCGGGGTGGGCAGACGCCGCCGCAGATGGTTCTCCGTGACCACGAAATCACTGACCATCCGCCGCGCTTCGCGAACGTAGATCTGATGCGGCCAGTGACCGTTGTCCACAAACTCGTCGGCCGCCAGTCCCCACGTGGTGTAATGCTCGCGCACGTCCTCGGGCACGCGGGGATCGTTGGCCAGAAAGTACAAATATCCCTGCTGGTACGTTCGATGCTCCTGGATGATCTCCCGCCGCCGCTCGTAGCAAGCTTCGGGATAGTCGTAATTCATCCCGATATTGTCCGTACTGAACGGCCCGTGGTTGTTGGTGTCCGTTTTGGCATTGGGAATCGGATCGAACTTGCCGTACACATGCCGCGAGCCGGCCAGCAGGGTTCGCAGCAGCAATTCGTACTGCAGCGGGTCATAGTCCTCGGGTCGGGGAAAGGCGACGCGGTTCTCGGGATGGTTGGTCAGGCACATGCGAAAGTTATAGGCCTGGATCCGATGATCGCCCTCGCCGGGTGTGCCCGGGTCCTGATCGTGGATCCGCGGCAGCAAGCCGCTGGACGGATCATCCGGCACCACGTAGGGACTGACTTCGTGTGCGAAATAGTGGCCAGAAGGTCCCCGCCGCCGCTGTTCGTCCGGCAGGGTGCGTCCCAGGCAAGCGGGCCGGTTGGGTGGCCGGAGTTGGACTCCGTTAAGCGTCTCGTGGTACACGTGATTGCCTTCGCGGCCCACGTGATAGCTGACCCCGGCCGCCGCCATCAAATCGCCTTCGTAGGTCGCGTCCAGGAACATCTGGCCCCGATAGGTGTTTCCGGCCAGCGTGGTGATGGCCACGATCCGGGTCCCTTCCAGCGCCACACCCGACTCGCGGTCCAAGTATTCTTCGCGTACGACGGGAATCGCGTAGGTCTCGATCCAATCTTCAAAAGCCTGTTCCGCCACGTGGGGTTCGAACACCCAGATCGCATCTTGATCGGCCCGGTAGTGACGGTTGTCGGCACGATCCTGCCAGATCCACACCTCCGGGTTGTCATAATGCGTTTTGACGTTCTGATAGAACTCGCGAGCCACGCCGCCAATCACCTCCTGGCGGCCCGTATCGGTCCAGCCGAGCCCGCCACTGGTCAGCCCGCCTAGATGCTTATCGGGCGAGACAATGATGACCGAGCGGCCCATTCGCCGGGTTTGCACCGCCGCCGCCACCGCGCCGGAGGTGCCGCCGTAAATGACCAGATCATACGTGCCCGCCGCTACCGATTGCGATTCCGCGGCAGCGAGCGTCAGCACGACCATAAGGGCCAGTATCGACTCCCCCATGAAGTGGATTCTCCGGGTTGCAATGCGTGGGAAAAGAACACGTTTTGCCTGCATCGAAATTCCTCTTTCGGTTCAAAGTGAAAACTTCCGGTTGCTCGCGCGGGGAAGCAGTCGGGATCGCGTTCGCGTGGAGCGGAACCGGCGAGACCGCGCCGTGCGCCGGGTCAACCCGCCACATGGGATGCCCTCAGTGAAGCATCCCGGCGGGATGCAGTCAAGCTAGCGGCGGCAGAAATCGGAACAACCCGATGCTGATCGCGTACAATCCCTTCGCGGGCAACCGATGAACGTTTGTTGAAAGCAGGAAACCATGCGAGTCACTTGGAACGCATTCTTATGGACCGTTTCTGTCGTGATGCTCTTGTTTCAGCTGGGCCTCGGGCTGGTGGAATCCGTCGCTTTGGCGGAAGCACTGTCCCCCCAGCTGGCCGCCGAACTGGAGGTGGATGAAGCGCTCGTCCGAGGCCAGCTTCAAACGCTGGTGGGCGAGTTGGCGGTCTGGAGAACGGTGGTCTCTTGCACTCCTATGGCGATCTTGAGTTTCCTGCTGTTGACGCGGATCGTTGGCGAGTGCGTGGCCGCTTTTTCAGACGGCTGGAGGGGCAAGGCGGAACTGTGAGCGGTAGCCGGACCGTTGCCTTACAAACGGTCCAGGGAATCGATCCAGCGGGCGAGTTCGGCGGTTTGCTCCGCGTTCAATTGCCATTGGTCTTCGTCCAGCTCGCGGAGGACGACCGGATACTTCATCTCGCCCAAACGCCGGGCATCTTGGCGGAGGCGTTCGGCCAGCATCGAATTGCGGGCAAAGGCGATATGCACGGCCAAGCGCTGCAAGGGTTCGTTGGGGGGGATGCGAACGCGGAGCGGCAGGGCCGCGTCGATCGCTGCGACGGCCCGCACCCGGTCACGCAGTGCCAGGGCGGTCAGCCAAGCCATTCCGCCTCCGGCCTGCCAGCCGCCGGCCACGATCCGTTGCGGGTCCACGCGGTAACGCCCGCTCAAGTCGTCCAGCGCCTTGCCGATAAACTCGATCTCGTCCGGGTGCCAGCGTTGCGGATCGCGTGGCTGCGGCGCCAGCACGATCAGATCGTGTTGTTCGCACAGCGGCTGCCAGAGCGTGAACAGCTGCTCGCGATTGAATTTTCCCGGCTCGGTCAACCACAGGACCACGCCGTGCGGGACATCCGGGCGGTAGGTTTCGGGTACAAAAGCCACACAGGCGTTGGGTTCTTCGGGCAGCCGCAGATCGAGGTTGCCCGTGGGCACTTCCGCGTCCCCCTCGGCAGGCGTATCCCGCCGCGGCGACGGCAAAGGCTCGGGAATCTCAGGGGGCAGGGCGGCCAGTTGCACCACGTGTTCCTCCGCCTGACCGTTTCGGCCGAAGCGAACCGCCAGCGGTTGCCCGGCCTCGTGATTGGCCAGCACCTCGAGGGCTGCCGCCACATCTTCGACCGGTTGCTCGGCCAAGGCCAGCAGTTCGTCGCCCGGTTCCAGCCCGGATTCGGCTGCCGGGCTGCCCGGGTAGACGTAACGCACGACCAGCGGGGTGCCGGGCACACGTTCCGGCAAGACTCCCAGAAAAGGATGGGTATAAGGCTCTAAACGGTCGACCAATTGCACCGTGCGTTCCAGACGCTGGCCGTCACGCTCGACGATCATCTGCAAGGCATCGCCCGCATAGCGGCGGCCCAGCACATGCCGCAGTTGGGACTGGCGCACAATCGGCTCGCCGTCGGCGCCCACGATCACATCGCCCGGCAGCAGTCCCGCGTCGGCCGCGGGCGACTTCGGTTGAATCGCCGCAATCTCGGCCGGCAAGGCATAGATGTCCCGGCCTTTCAGATGGATTCCCAACACCCCCGGTTGCAGTTGCTCGCCGCGTTTCAAGCGTTCCAGATGCGGCAGGATGTCGGCCAACGGCACGGCAAAACCGATGCCCGAGTCGTACCATTCGGCGCCGGCCATTTCGTCCTGACCTTGGGGGGACAAGGGCACCAGCACGCCCATCACGCGACCGCGGAGGTCGATCAGCGGTCCCCCGTAGTTATTCGGGGAGATCTTGGCGTCCGTCTGAATCGCCTGGCCCCAAATGCGATCCCGAGCACTCAACACCCCCACCGAGATGTTGGGTTCGTCCAATTCGAACGTCCGTCCGACGGCGATCGCCCATTGGCCGACCTGCATCTGGCTGCGGGCCACCACGGGCGGTACGACCAGGGGCAGGTCCTGGTCCGTAGCGATCTTCAGCAGGACCAGCATCCGCGCCCGGTCGCGTCCCACGATCTCGGCCGCCACCCGCTGGCCATCTGGAAAGACGACCAGGATCGACGAGGGTTGTTGCACAAAGTTGATGGCGCTGGACAGCACGTAGCCCTCTTTGCAGACCACCAAACCGGTGGTGGGTCCGGTACCGACCAACATCCGGTCCACCCGTTCGCGACCTCCGAAGGTTTCGATACGGACCACGGAGGGTGCGACGGCCGCCACGGCCGCCTGCATGGCCTGTTGTTCGAGGACCCCGAGGGGCGTGTCAGCCCAGCCGAGTCGGTTTCCGCCCACGCTCACCAGCAGCACTGCCAGCCCCGCATAAACCGCCTTTGTGGACATCATGGGCTTGATTCAACCTTCCCGCAGAACAGAGAAAAAACACGGTGCCACCTTGTTGTAGCCTAGACAACCCGGGCCAACGGGGCAAGCGCTGTCGGCGGCAAGGGAAGGTTTCAATGGGGATCGGTGGTCGGCCGCGTTGCCTTGCGTCGCCGGCGACGGCGGATCGCAAGCACCAGGGCGATCCAGAGCGGGATGCCGGCCACAATCCAGGGCGCGCAGGCGACGGCCGCGATGCTCAGGTTCTGTGCGGTCGCCACGAGAGCAACCAGCGATCGGTGCCAAGTGCGGTTCAGGCGGGTGGCATAACGGGGTGCCGCGACCGGGACGTAGCTCTCCCGCTCGTAAAACTGCAGGGTCACGGTGGACAGCGAAGTCTGATCCTGCAGCATGCGGAGCGAACCTTGAAAACGCTCGACCTCTTCCCGCACCCGGGACAACGCGCGTTCGACTTCCAACACATCTTGCAGGTCACCGGTCTGGGTTTCCAACAGTTGCAACAGGCGTTCCTCTTCGCGTTGTTTGTTGCGGAGTCGGGCTTGCAGGTCGTAGAATTCGGCGGTGACTTCCTGAGAATCCTCGCGGCGGCTTTGTAGTTCCCCCAGCGTCGCGGCGGCGGTGAGAAAATCGCCGTAAGCGGAGACCGGTACGCGGACCGTCCATTCCCCGCTCCGCCGCCGCCCGCGGGCCGTTTGCAGATCGCTCCGGGCGATGTAGCCCCCATGCGCCTGAACCAATTGTCCCAACGATTCGGCGATCCCTGCCAGATCGTCCACCAGCAGGGAC
>SLMF01000324.1 GCA_007133715.1 Planctomycetaceae bacterium | reverse complement strand
GTCCAATAGGCACTGCTGGTATAGAAGGCGGCGAAGCCATATTCGCGAGTCAGCTGGCAGCCGTGGCGAATGTCCTCCTCTTGGGCTTCCTTCTGCAAGATGGAATAATCCAACATCTGCGCGATGTCACGGGGCGAGGCATGGCTCAAGTCGGCTGTCATTCGGGTTCCTTTGCTGTCCATCATCCGCTGGTGCTCACTCCTTCGCCGGCTTTGCCGGCACTTCCCAACACCTCCATATACTGGCCGATCATCTCCACCAGTGCCGACCGCGCATGAGTCAGCAGCTTGATCGGATTGTATTGTTTGCGATTCGCTTGGATATAGTCGTACAGGCTGTCGATATACGTCTGTTTGATCTGGGTGGACACATTCATTTTGGCCCCGCCGGCGGCGACCAACTGGCGGACGACTTCGAACGGCAACCCGGTCCCGCCGTGAATCACCATTGGGCAGGGCACGGCCTGGGCGATCTGCCGCAGGGTATCGATATCCAGGCGGGGTTCCACCCGGTAGAAGCCGTGTGCGGTACCGATGGCCGCGGCCAGGAAATCCACGCCCGTGCGCCGCTGGAATTCGATGGCTTCTTCCGCCGTGGTATAGATGGCCGCGTCCTGCCGCACGACAATGTCGTCCTCGACCCCGGCCACGATCCCGATTTCGCCTTCGACCGCCACGCCTTCCGCGTGCGCCGCCTGGACCACGTCGCGAGTCCGGGCAATGTTCTCTTCGAAAGGGTACTGCGAACCGTCGAACATCACCGCGGTGTAGCCTTCGCGAATCGCTTGCCGAACCACCTCGGGGTCCGTGCCGTGGTCCAGATGCAAGGCGATCGGCACCGGACTGTCCTCGGCCTCCTGCCGCGTCATGGCGACAATCGCGGGGATTCCCAGGTCCTTGACCGAGGCGGACGAGGTTTGGATCATCACGGGCGCCTGCTTCCACTCCGCCGCCTGAATGATCGCGCGCAGCGTGAGGTGGTCGACCATATTGAAGGCACCGACACAGTATTTTCCCTCGCGAGCTGCCAGCAGCATCGCGGACGGGTTGACCAGCGGCATGGGGGTTCCTTTCTGAAAACGGATTCGCCGGTCTCCGCCCGGACGGGGCGGGACCGGCCGCAGCATGTTATAGCATATCGGGCCGCCGGCGCCACTCCGGCAGCACGGCTTCTCATTCCAACTCGACCGGCCGGTTCAATCGGTACTGGTAATCGGGCCAGAGCGGCACGTTCAGATCGATCCAGGCTTTCACCGCCCGCAGCTCGTCTTCGCTCAGGCCGAGTTCCCGATGGTTCGGATCGTCCAACACGTTCCAGAGCGGACTGTGCAGCGTGCCGAAGGACAGCGGTTCGGCCTTGAAGTGCCGCATCCCGTAAAGGTAGTCGAAATAATGCACCCAGCCACCTTGGATCAGGGAGCGGTAGGAGGCGGGCACGCGGGCCGCATCCCGCTGGCCCCGCAGGTCCGGTCCGCCGATGTCGCCAGCCCCGTCGTGGCAGCGGACGCAGTGCTGGTCCCAAACCGGCTGGACCACGTTTTCATAAGCGAAGGGCACGGCGCCCCAGGGCGGCGGTTCCAGCGGGTCGGCCGGACGCAACATGGCCAGCGACAAACCGCTGGCCATCGGCGAACCATGCCGGTCCTCATGACAGCCGACACAGCTCCGCTTCTCCCCCGGCTGCAACTGGATCACACTTCGCATTCGCTGGATCTCGTTGAACTGCTCGTCCAGCAGCTGGAAATACAGCACCCGGCCAGCCGGGGCGAGGAAATTGGCCGAGCCATCCTCGGCCACCGGTGCCAGCCCGTGCGACGTCTTGGCCACATAGCTGGGCCAGCCCGATACCTCGGTCACCTGGTACAGCCCCGGCGCCTGTTCCGCCACCCGACTCGGCCAATTGTGGCCGGTTCGCAAACCGCTCAGCGGCGCGTTCTGCGTACGGGTCAGAAAACTCATCGCCGGACCGCGGACATGATGCACCGGCGCCGCATAAAAGTCCTGGAACGGCGGATGATCGTCCTGGTACTGGCCGCAGGACAACGGTTCCAAAGCCGGCGCCACTTCCTCCGCCACCCGCAGATAACGGACGCGGCCCGCGGCAACCGCACCGCCCAGACCCGCATAGACGTTCTGGACCGTGAACTGGCCCAACCCCGCCGCAGCCAACTCGGGATCCAGGGAACTGGCTACCACCGGCGGACGCGGACGGCTGCGAAACAGCGTCGGACGCTTGCTGCTGATCAAAGGATCGACATACAACAACTCGCGATTGCCAAACCGATCCAGTAGATAGATCCCCCAGTTGTGTTGATCGTCCGGATTGTGGGCCACCAGGAAATGGTGATCGGAGACCGGATGCGGGTCCCGGAAGGTGTTCACATGAGAACGGCTCATCTGGTAATGCGGCCGCGTATCGGGCGTGATGTTGGTGATCGCCCGGGTATCGAAGGGGCCATAGTTGCGATCGATCAGAGCGATCGGGCCCTGGTGATCGCCGTGCGACATCAACGTACAGACGATCTCGCCCGTCCCCGGCACCTCGTGGGCCTGGCTGTAGCAGTTGGGCGTGTTGTTGCCGAAGATCAATTCCGGATGGGTCCCGTCGGGTCGGATGGCCCAGAGGGTATGTCCGAAATCGGCGCCTTTGTCCAGATATTCGGAGCGGGTCCAGAGGATCCGCCCGTCCTGCATGATCGAGGGCTTCCATTCGCTGAGATTGGCGAACGACAGCCGTTGCATCTGGCCGCCTTCGCGGTCCATGCGATACAGCACGTAGGCCTGCGGGCGCCAGCAGAGGAAACGGACCTTGCATCGCGTGGTATGGAAAGCCAGGTCGCCATCGGGCAGGACCACGGGATCGAAATCGTGGAACGGGCCGTCGGTCAGTTTCCGCAGGTCGCTGCCGTCGGCGGCCAGCGAGTACATGTGCCAGTAGGAACTCCAGCCTTCGACCAGCGGTTCGTCCGGCCGATAGGCGAAGAAGACGCGAGCCGCGTCGTAATCGATCACCGGATCGCGAACGATCCCGCGGCTGCCGTCGAACAGGCGTTCCACCGTGGCTTCTGCCGGAGCCAGGCGACCGTGCTGGTCCCGCGGCAGGTGCAGCACAAAGATTCCTCCGCCGGGCTCCATGTAGCCATCCAGGTGTTCGCTGTAATTATGCGATTCCAGCAACGGATGCCGCTTGGCAAACAGCACGCGATCCAGGGTGGCCAGTTGCGGGTCGCGGAAGAACAGCTGTCGTTTGGCCCAGCGGGCCTGCACATACAGTTCGTCGTCGGGCACCCCCGCATCCGCGGCAGCCGTTCGCAGCTGGAGCAGCTGCTGGCGTTCGGCCGTCACGTCCAAGCCGTCGCGGTCCAGCCGTTCGATCAGCTCTTCGAACAGCACCAGCACGCGTTCCCAGGGATCGCGTCGAGCGAGGCGGGACCAGTAGGGCGGTCCCCCGGGTTGGGCCGGCCGATCGGTGACCAAGGGTGAAAGATGGTCGTCGGCCGGAATCTGGCTCCACGTCGCCCGCTCCCGTAGGAACGCGTACTCGACCACCCCCTGCCAGTCTTGCCGCTGCAGACGCTCGACGGGCAGGAAGGGTCGCAAGTCGTAGGCGGCCAGCGGATTCCGCCGTTGGGGAAAGCCGCCCGCCGCCGCCCGGTCGTGCGTGACGGCCGAATGCCATGCCTGACCGTCCGACGAGAGCAGCACTTCCACGACCAGCGGGATCCGGTCGCGATACTGGCCGTCCCGATCGCGCGAGATGACCACCCGCGCTATTTCCGCCGGCTCGGGCAATTCGATCTGCGCCCAAGCGCTGCCCGACGTGCCCGCGATCCAGCTGTGCGAATTGCCATAGCGTCCGTTGTTCAGATGCTCGATGGCATGGATCGGATAGCCCTCGATAACGGAACACGCGCTGGGGATCGCGCCCCGCTCGGCCAACGCCAAGTTCACCTCGCTCTCCGGCCCGTAGATTTCCAGCTCGTCGATGCAGGGCTGCGAATTTCCCAGCGTGCGGCGGATGTTCAGACGAACGAAGCGAGCTTCCTGGACCGGCACCTCGATCTCCGTGGCCAGATGGTGCAACTGCTGGGTAGGAACTTGTCCCAAATGCTGCACCAGTTCGTCGGCCACCCGCCGGACGGTTCCGAGCGTTTCCGGACGGTCACCGACCGCCACGGCAAGTTCCGCGTCGGTCCCGGCAAGCGTCTCCACCCCGCCAGTTTCCCCACCGGCACCCCACACCAACCCGCACGCCACAACAGCGGCAGCCTTCCCAATTATCCCCAGTTTCCGAGTCATGACAGCGGACTCCTCGTACACAAGAAAAAGGTTTCTTCAGTCGCTCAGTTGGTCGCTCACCTTGTCAAAGAATGAACGATCTTGGACATTCGCAGTACAGTAGTTTCCCTCACGAGCTGTCATCAGCATCGCGGACGGTTTAACCGGCAAGGGGTTTTGTTTCTGAAAACGGCTGCGCCGGTCTCCGCCCGGACGGGGCGGGACCGGCCACAGTCTTTTATCGCATATCGGGCCGCCGGCGCCATTCTGGCGGGCTGGCTTCTCATTCTATCTCGACCGGCCGGTCCAAGCGGTACTGGTAGTCCGGCCAGAGGGGGCAATTGAGGTCGATCCAAGCCTTGATCGCCCGCAGGCCCGCCTCGTCGAGCGATACCTCCTCGTGCTGCTTGTCGGCCAGTGCCTCCCACAACCGGCTGCGCGACGTACCGAACGAAAGCGGCTCGGCCTTGAAAGGTCGTATGGCGTAATGGAAGTCGAAGTAGTGGACCCAGCCGCCTTCGATGAGAGAACGGTACGAGGCGGGCACGCGGGCCGCATCGACGGTCCCGCGCAGGTCGGGTCGCCCCGCTTCCGTGCCATCGTGGCAGCTTATGCAGTGGGCGTCCAGCACCGGCTGGACCACCTGCTGGTAGTCGAAGGCTTGGGTACCCCATGGTGGCGGTTCCAGGCTTCGCGGCAGTTTCAGGAGAGCCGTCCCGAACTCGGGCAGGGGCGATGTGTGCCGGTTCTCGTGACACCCGATGCAACCTCGCCGCTCGCCCGGCTGCAACTGAATCACGCTCCGCATGCGTTGCAGTTCATTGTAGTCGTCATCGAGCAACTGGAAGTACAACACCCTGCCGGCCGGCGCCAGGAAGTTTGCGGAACCGTCCTCCTCGATCGGAACCGTGCCGAGCGAAGCCTTTGCCACGTAGCTTGGCCAGCCCAACGCGTCGCGAATGGTGAACCGCCCGTCGCCCGTCTCGGTAATCCTCTCGTCCCACCGATAGTAGGTGTGCATGTTGGTAAGTGCCGCGTTTGCGGTACGTGTTTCGTAAGTATGCACCTGCCCCTGGATCTGGCCAATCGGCGCGGCGTAGAAGTCGGTAAACGGCGGATGATCGGCTCGCAACTGCCCACACGGAAGTGATTCCAAGTGCGACGGAACCTCCTCGGCAACTCGCAGATATTTGGCACGTCCGCGAGCTATCTCCGGGCCCAGGCCCCGGTACACGTCGTGCACGGTGAACTGGCCCAACCCCTGCGCCGCCAGTTCCGGATCGGCCGTGCTGGGCAGTACAGGCGGACGTGTGCGGGGCCGCAGCAGACTCGGCCGCTTGCTGCTGATTTTCGGGTCGACATACAGCAATTCCCGGTTCCCGTAACGGTCGATCACATACAGTGCCCAGTTGTTGCGGTTATCGGGATTGTGGCTCACCAGGAAATGGTCTGGAGAGACGGGGTAGGGGTCGCGGAACGTATTGTGGTGCGACCGGTTCATCTCGTAACTGGGACGGGTGTCGGGCGTGATGTTCGTGATCGCCTCGACGTCGAACGGACTCTTGCCACGGTCCAGCAAGGCGATCGGGCCGCTGTGGTCGCCGTGCGACATGAGCGTGCACACGAGCTCGTTCATTCCCGGCACCTCGTGCGCCTGGCTGTACCCCAGCGGTGTGTTGTTGCCGAAGACGAGTTCCGGGTGCGTGCCGTCGGGCCGGATGGACCAGAGCGTATGTCCGAAGTTCGCTCCTTTGTCAAGGTACTCGGACCGTGTCCACAGGATGCGTCCATCGTGCATGACGGACGGTTTCCACTCGCTGAGGTTGGCATGGGAGAGGCGTTGCATTCCCGTCCCATCCGCCTCCATGCGATACAGCACGTAAGCCTGGGGCCGCCAACAGAGGAAGCGTATCGCGCAGCGGGTGGTGTGAAAGGCCAGTCCGCCGTCGGGCAGACAGACGGCGTCGAAGTCGTGGAACGGGCCGTCGGTCAACTTCCGCAAGCCTGAACCGTCGACATTCATGGCAACCATGTGCCAGTAGGAGGCCCAGCCCTCGACCTCCGGCTTGTCGGGCCGGTAGGCGAAGTAGATGGTTTTCGCGTCGTAGTCGGCCGTCGGTTCGCGCACAATGCCGTGGCTGCCGTCGAAAAGCTGCTCGATTCGAGCGAGGTCGGGCCGCAGGCGGTGGTGCTCGTCACGAGGCACGTGCAATACGAAGACTCCGCCTCCCGGCTGGAAATACGAGTCGAAGTGCTCGCTGTAGTTGTGCGATTCCAGGAAGGGATGCCGCTTGACGAAGAGGATCCGAGCGAGCGTTACGAGGGCGGGGTCGCGGAAGAACAGGTCGCGTTTCGCTTGGCGCGCGGCCAAATAAGTCGCGTCGGAATCGGGGGCGTCGGCCGCCAAACGCCGCAACTCGGCTGCCTGGCCACGCTCTTGGCTCACATCAAGCCCCTGGTCGGCGAGCCGCTCGATCATCTCCTCCAGCAGCACCAGCACCCGCTCCAGGGGCTCCCGCCGCGCCAGGCGGCCCCAATACGGCTCGCCGCCCGGCACGGCGGGGCGCTCGACCAGCAGCGGCGAAAGATGGTCGTCCTCCGGAATGCTGCTCCAAGTGTCGCGCTCGCGCAAAAAGGCATATTGTAATACGCCGTCCCAACTCATTTCCGGCAACCGCTCGACCGGCAGGAAGGGCGCCAAGTCGTACCAACAGCCGGGCGGCCGCGGCCGGATCGATCCGGTGCTGTGGTCATCCCAAAGTGCCACCGACTCCCACGCCTGACCGTCCGACGAGAGCAGGACTTCCACGACCAACGGGAGCCGGTCGCGATACTGGCCGTCCCGATCGCGCGAAATGACCACCCGCGCTATTTCCGCCGGCTCGGGCAATTCGATCTGCGCCCAGGCGCTGCCCGCCGTGCCCGCGATCCAGCTGTGCGAATTGCCATAGCGTCCGTTGTTCAAGTGCTCGACGGCATGGATCGGATAACCCTCGATAACCGAACACGCGCTGGGGATCGCGCCCCGCTCGGCCAGCGCCAGGTTCACTTCGCTCTCCGGCCCGTAGATCTCCAGTTCGTCGATGCAGGGCTGGGAATCTCCCTGCGTGCGGCGGATGTTCAGGCGGACGAAGCGAGCTTCCTGGATTGGCACCTCGATTTCCGTCGCCAGCTGGTGCGACCGCTCGGTAGGAACCCGGCCCAGATGCTGCACCAGTTCATCGGCCACCCGCCGGACGGGTCCGAGCGTCTCCGGACGGTCAGCGACCACCGTGGCGAGTTCCGTTTCGGTTCCGGCAAGGTTCTCCGCCCCACCTGTTTCGCCGCCGGCGCTCCACACCAGCCCGCACGCCACAACCGCGGCAACCTTCCCCATGATTCCCAGTTTTCGAGTCATGACCGCGGACTCCTCGAACACACGAAAACGGCTTCTTCAGTCGCTCAGTTCCAACTCAAAATGGTTCGTCCCCCGCGGCTCCACCGACGCTCGCAAATCGGATTGCTGGACGTCGCTGTAGCGAACCGGGATCACGGATTGCATCTTTGCATACATGTCGTCTTGGGAAGCGGAGTGGCCCGCGAATTTCTGGACGGTGACCAGATGTTCGCCGGGCGTGTAGGCAGTCAACTCGAAACGCCCGGAACTGTCCGTCTCGCCCATCGCCGGGCGCCCGCCCTCGACGGGCGTGAAGGCCACGATCGCCTCGGCCAGCGGATTCCCTTGGTACGTCAGCGTCCCCGTCACCGGCACCGTTCCCGTACTGCCGGAACAACCACTGGAAACGGCGAGCGATCCGAACACTGCCAGCAACAGAAGCGTCGTTCCGCTGGCGAGTCGAAACCATGCTGGATGTGGGCCCATTCTCTGTTCTCCTCAAAACGCAAGTTGATCAATAAGCTCCGACAGCGTGCCCCGAGCGGCGGTCGCCCAATGCCTGATAAGTCACCATATCGATCGAGTCGGCAAGGAAACGCACGGCACCGTCGCAAAGCACGAAATTCGCGCCGCCCGAATGCAGGGACTTGAATCCCTGAGATGCTCCCCACGCCCCGACGTGCCGATTGCAAGCGGTGGCACCGTATCCGGGCGTTCCTTCACACGTATTGAAATTGATGGCGATGCCGGTGCCGGTGTAGAGCGCATTGAAGCCCGTCCAGCCGTCACGCAAATGCCCCTCGCAACGTGGCCGCACTTCACCCAGCGCAATGGTATTCGAAAGACCATCCGTGATTTGCCGAAACTCGGCAGCCCAGTTGATCGAGTTGATGGGTCCGGAAACCCGATTGCCCGTTCCGTCATGCGTCTCGTGGCCGCGAACCAGCGTGGAATGCCCCCAATAATTGGCATGAGTCGCACAGGGCTCATTGGCTTGACTGCCCATGCTGGCCGAATAGTTCGACAACGCGCGCCGCTGACCATTCGAGGAGGGATTCCAAGCGAAACCATCCGGCCAGTGCCCATCATGATCGTCGCTGGGACAGATGAACGCGGGAATCACCAGTTCATGCATCGGACGCCCGTCCACGACGCTGCTATGCTCGACATTGCCATCAAAGTCAATCTGGTCCCAAACACTCTGCTGCTCGACAAAGGGGAGCAGGCGGACCAGCCAACTCCCCTTATGATCGGGCGAGGTGGTTCCCCAGCGTCCGCCCAATTGCCGGTAGTTGGCCACGATCGTATGGGGCAACCTGCCATGCGTATCGTGGTAGTTGTGGAGCGCGACCCCCAATTGCTTCAAATTGTTGGAACACTGAGTCCGCCGCGCCGACTCGCGAGCGGCCTGAATCGCAGGCAGCAGCAGCGCCACCAGGATTCCGATAATGGCGATCACCACCAACAATTCTACCAGCGTGAAAGCTCGTGTCACCCTATTCATGGCCGATACCCTCGCCCAAACGTCATGAGAAATGAAAACAAGCCCTTATTCCAGGGATCGTTAGTACCTTCCGATGCTATGTCCCGAGCGACGATCGCCGAGGGCCTGGTACGTCACCATGTCGATCATCTCGGAAATGAAGCGGATGGAGCCATCACAAAGTGTGAAGTTAGCTCCTCCGGCATGCAGGGACTTGAACCCCTGAGAAGCCCCCCAGGCCCCGACATGCCGATTGCAGGCGGTCGCCCCATATCCGGGCGTTCCTTCACACGTGTTATAGTTAATGGCAATCCCGGTGCCCGTATACAGGGCATTGGTCGACATCCATCCGTCGCGGACATGGCCCTCGCACAACGGTCGAACCTCTCCCAAGGCGATCGTGTTCGAGAGTCCATCGGTGACCTGGGCAAAGGTGGCCGACCATGCCATATGCCCGATCACGCCCGAGATCTCGTTGCCGTTCAGCGTGTCGGCTCGAACCACCGGCCCCGTTCCGAAATAGTTGTTGTGCGTGCCGCAGGGCGAATTGGCTTGACTGCCCATGCTGGCCG
>SLMF01000538.1 GCA_007133715.1 Planctomycetaceae bacterium | reverse complement strand
GGCCTTTCCCCAGACGACGCGTTTTCCCTGCCGCCGCCCCCCGCCGCGTCGCGGGGCGGCGGCGGGGGAATTTAAAAACCCTTCGCACTGTAATCGCCGAGAGCGATGGACTTCGACAGTTATTTCTTGGCAGTTTCTGCTGTTCGGTCACGCGGGCCGTCGGCAGGAAAGAACGTTGGGAGTTCAGGGAATCTCGACGTCCACCGGCAATTCTTCTTCGGCCAGACTCTGCGGCGGGCGAAAAATCGCGATGCCCAACAGCGTCAAGCCCACTCCGGTCAGCAACCACACGTTGTGCGGTTCGCGGAACAAGAGGATACCGGCCAAAGCGCCGATCGCCGCCTGGGACACGTTCAACACGTTGGCATGCACCAACGTGGTCAACTCCAGGCCCTTGATGATCAGAGCAAACGCGACCAGATTGAACACCCCCGCGGCCACCATCCAGCCCAAAGCCCCCGGCTCGGTTGCCAGCATCTGAGCTGGCCCCAAACGGACGAGCGTAATGCCACCCAGCGAGAGGAACCCCATCCCGGTGACCACCAGCACCGTCACGATGACGGGGACTCCCTGCTGTCCCGAGTAGCGAAGAGCCGCACCGAGCGAGGCGAACATCGTACCGCCCAACATGGCAGCAGCGATTCCCGTCAACACCAAGGGCAGCTGCGCCGCAGCGGGCAACGCTTCCTGCGAGGGGTCCGCCCGGGAAGCGCCATAACCCAGCAACCCGATCGCCGCGATGACCAAGCCCACGGCCAGCATCGAACGGGGGGGCAGGGTTTCGCGAAAGGCCAGCAAACCGATCAGCGCGCTGCCGATCAGCATCGAACCGAAGACCACGGGCATGCTGATCGCCAAGCCCACCACACCGAACGCCCACTGGATATTCAAGTTCCCCAGCAACTGGACCCCCAATCCGGCAAAGATCAGGATCAATAATCCCTTTCCGGTGATGGGGAAACGGTGTCCTTGAGCCACGCGGTACAGCAACCACGGTCCCACGGCCAGCACGGCGACCGTCTCTTTGATACAGATCACCCAAGCCGGATCGATCTGCAGGGCTGCGGATTGGCGCAAGCACACGTTGGCCGCCGAGTAGCCCAGAGCGGAGAGCAAGCAGCAGGCGGTACCGAGCCACGCCGGTTTGATTCGGCCGCACTGCAGCGAGGAGGGGTATTGGCAATTCACAGCAGGGTTTTCCGTGGGCATAAACGGCACAAGATACACGATGAGAACCGCAGCTGCAATCGGCGGCCGGGTGCGTTCTTAACCTGCGCGCGGTTGGTTTTTTTCCTTTGGAGAGCGGAATTCATGCCGCTCCCGTGAAACGGATTGAAATCCGTTCTATGACAAACGTGCCCGCGCGCGACACATAAGTATCTGCGAAGGAATGACCGTCGCCTTCGTCGCGGCTGTCCCCGTTCCGACCCAACCAATCCAGGGCGCGGACCACCGTCGCAGTCGGGGATTCGGACACACGAAATTTCTTGGACACAAACCGAACCCCCTCAACCGAGTCAATCGTACTCGACAGGCGACGGATGACGAATCCAACCGACATGGTAAATCCGCTTGAAGACGGATGGTGCCGGTGCGGACTCGGTTGATCCAACCAACGCAGACCTCGGCGAAGGAGTCGATCGAGTACGAGTACCGCGATGCTGAGTACGAGTACGAGGGAACCGGATGAACCCACCCAACTACAACGCACCAAGCAATCACCACTCGCATATCCCCATGCGACTGCAATTTCTTTGTAGTTCCTAAGGGGGTACCTCACACTCGGGGTGAGTTCATCCTGGGTATCCGGAAGGTGTAAGTTCGAGGTGCTTTTTCAGTCGCGGCCGGTTCCTTCTTGGGCGACGGGGTTGCCTAGGTAGAGCAGGTAGTTTGCGACGCATTTACGCGTGGTTGCGCGGTTTCCCGTTGCTCGATCCGCGGAAAACCGCGCATCGTTCGCCTTCCGCACCGGATGCCGACTGGAAACCGCGTGTCAAAACCACTTGGCATCAGGCGACTTACGTCGATATTCCGGTTTTTGTATCGGTTTGGCCTGAAGCTTGCTGGGAAGGAGAGGCTTAACGAAGAGTGGACTCGGTTCCCCCATGTTCCTGCAACCGCGTCGGAGAAGACCGATGGTAGCTGACACACATGGCGCTCACCGCTCGAAATTTCTGCGGGACGTGATCGCCGACACCCCGGATGGGGAAAAGATCGTACATTGTTTGCAATGCGGCAGTTGTGGTGGTTCGTGCCCCAATGGTGCGGAGATGGACTACACCCCGCGTGCCATCTTTGCCATGATTGCGGCGGATCGCCGTGAAGACGTATTGACGTCGAACACGATGTGGCAGTGTGTATCGTGTTATTTCTGCACATCCCGCTGTCCGCAGGATATTCCGATCACGGAGATCATGTATTCATTGAAGCGGATGGCGATTCGCGAGGGCAAGGCGCGGAAGAGCGATGCTCCGGCCCTGGCCAAGACCTTCACCGATTTGGTGGAGAAGTATGGTCGAAGCTTTGAATTCGGCATTGCCAGCCGATATCTGTTGTTCAACCGGCCGATGAGCATGTTGAAGTCCAGCGGCATGGGGATGTCCATGTTTGCGAAGGGTCGTCTGGCATTGACGCCGACCCGGATCAAGAACGTCAAGCAATTGCAGGCGATCATCAACAAGGCCCGAGAACTCTCCCAACACGACTAACCATTGGAGTGGAGGTGCGCTGTGAAGTATGCGTACTACCCCGGTTGTTCCCTGGAGGCAGGCAGTGCGGCGTACGACAAGTCCGTGCGGGCGGTGCTGGACCAGCTGGGGGTCGAACTGGATGAATTGAACGATTGGAACTGCTGCGGTGCGACGGAGTATTTCAGTCAGAACGAGTTGGTGGCGACCAGCGTGATCGCGCGGAATCTGGCGTTGGTTGACAGCGAGCATGACCAGCTGGTAGCGCCGTGTGCTGCCTGTTTTCTGAATTTGAAGAAGACGGACAAGCTTTTGGCGGAGCATCCGGCGATGAAGTGCCAGGTGGACGCGGCGTTGGCGGCGGGCGGTTTGAGTTACAAGCCGGGCCGGGTGCATGTCCGTCATTTACTGGACATCTTGTACACCGACGTCGGCCCGGAGGCGATCAAGGCCAAGGTGGTACAGCCGTTGAGCGGTTTGCGTGTGGCCCCGTATTATGGTTGCCAGATCGTGCGGCCCTTGAACGGTTTTGACAACCCCGAGTATCCCATGAAGCTGGACGAGATGTTCGAGTGGTTGGGAGCCGAGGTGGTGGATTACCCGGTCAAGGCGCATTGTTGCGGTGGCCACATGACGCAGATCAGCGAGCCGGAGGCTTTCGAGTTGATTCGCCGCTTGCTGCAGAGTGCGGACGAGTACAAGGCGGATGTCATTCTGTGCATGTGCCCGATGTGCCAGTTGAATCTGGACGCCTATCAGGGTCGGGTGAACGGCCATTTCGGCACGAGTTTCAAATTGCCCATCGTGTTCTTCACCCAGCTGCTGGGCGTCGCGTTGGGAATCGACATGAAGAAGCTGGGGTTTGGCAAAGAGTTGGTGTCGGCCGAGCCGGTGATCCGTTCCAAGCTGGACGGTTCGTCGGTAGGTGCCGGGACCTGAGCCGAGCTGGGCTGGCATGAACCCGGCTGCGGCCGGAACGATACTTTGTGAAACAGGAATTGGGAGAACCACCATGGCCGAAAAAGTCGGCGTCTACGTATGTCATTGCGGCAGCAACATTGCTGGCAAGGTCGACGTGGAGGATGTCGCCAAGTGGGCCGGGGAGAACGTCAAAGACGTAGCCGTCTCGCGGGACTACAAGTTCATGTGTTCGTCGTTGGGCCAGAAGCTGGTCGAGGACGACATCAAGGAGCATGGCCTGACCCGCGTGGTCGTGGCGGCCTGCAGCCCGCACCTGCACGAAAAGACGTTTCGCCGCGCCTGCTCGAACGCGGGTTTGAACCCGTATTTGATGGAGATGACCAACATCCGCGAGCATTGTTCGTGGGTGCACAAGGACCGGGCGGCGGCGACCGAAAAAGCCCGTGCGCTGGTGTCCGCGTCGATCGAACGGGTCAAGTTCCAGGAGCCGCTGGAGCCGATGTTCGTCGATGTCAACCGGGCGACCCTGGTGATCGGGGGCGGCATTGCCGGGTTGCAAGCGACCTTGGAACTGGCCGATGCCGGCTACCCGGTGTATCTGGTCGAGCGTCAGCCGTCGATTGGGGGCCACATGGCCCAGTTCGACAAGACGTTTCCCACCTTGGACTGTTCGGCCTGCATTCTGACCCCGAAAATGTCGGAAGTCGGCCAGCACGAGAACGTGACACTGCTGACCTATGCCGAGTTGGAGGAAGTCAGCGGTTCGGTGGGGAGTTTCAAGGTCAAGATCCGCCAGAAGGCGCGTCACGTCGTGTTCGACGACTGTACGGGTTGCGGGATCTGTGTCGAGAAATGCCCCCGCAAGGTGCTCGACACGGAGTTCGAAGCCGGCATGGGCAACCGCAAGGCGATCTACATGCCCTTCCCGCAAGCCGTGCCCCGCGTCCCCGTGATCGACACGGAGTCCTGCATCTGGTTCGAGCGGCAGAAGTGCCGGGCGTGCGAGAAGCTTTGCCCGACCAACGCGATCGACTTCGACCAGCAGGACGAGCTGATCGACATCGAAGTGGGCAACATCATCATGGCCACGGGCTGGGAGCCGTTTGACACTCGCAAGATCCCGCAGTATGGCTACGGCCGCTTGGCCAACGTCTACACCAGTTTGGAATTCGAACGCTTGTGCAATGCGGCGGGCCCGACCAACGGCAAGATCGTACTCCGCGACGGCAAGACGGAGCCCAAGTCGGTGGCGATCGTGCACTGTGTCGGCAGCCGGGACGAACGGCACAACCCGTACTGCTCGGGAGTCTGCTGTATGGCCGCTTTGAAGCTGGGGCACTTGGTCGTGGAGAAGACGGACGCCGAGGTGTATTCGTTCTACATCGACATGCGGACGAACCAGAAGAACTACGAGGAGTTCTATCAGCGGTTGCTGGGCGAAGGGATGCGGTTTGTGCGGGGCAAGGTGGCGGAAGTCACCGATGCGGCCCGCAAGCCTTCGGAGCAAGGCAAGTTGATTGTGCAGTGCGAGGACACGCTGGTCGGCCGCCAGCAGCGGTACCCGGTGGACATGGTGATCCTGATGGGTGCGATCGAGCCGCAGCGGGACGCCCGCGAAATGGGCTTGAAGTGCGGCATTTCTTGCAGCATGGACGGCTGGTACACCGAGCGGCATCCGAAGCTGGATCCGGTGGCGACGATGACAGACGGGATTTTCGTAGCCGGCACCTGCCAGGGTCCCAAGGACATTCCGGCCTCGGTGGCTCAAGGCGCCGCCGCGGCGGCCCGTGTCTCGGGCATGATCACCAAGGGCAAAGTGATGATCGAGCCGATTGTGGCCAAGATCGACGAAGAAGGCTGCTCCGGCTGCCGGATCTGCAACAACATGTGCCCGTACAACGCGATCGAGTACGACGCGGAGGCCCAGGTCAGTCGCGTGATCACGGCGTTGTGCAAAGGTTGTGGAACCTGTGTCTCCGCTTGCCCGGCGGGGGTGATCAGCGGGGCCCATTTCAGCGACCGTCAGATTTTTGCGCAAATCCAGGGCGCGCTGTGGGACGCGTGGCAACCCCAGGACGCAGCATCGCAGGACGCCGAGACGGTTCCCGTCTCGGCTCCCTAAAGGAGGCCTGAAGCTCATGAGTGAACAGAAATTTGAACCGAAGATTGTGGGATTCCTCTGCAACTGGTGCTCCTACCGGGCGGCCGACTTGGCCGGTTCGGCTCGGATCCAGCACGCCCCCAACGTCCGCATCATTCGCGTGATGTGCAGCGGCCGCGTCGATCCCTCGTTCGTCTTGAAGGCCCTCGCGATGGGCGCCGACGGCGTGATGATCGCCGGCTGCCATCCGGGCGAATGCCATTACCTCGAGCAGAACTACAAAGCGATGCGACGGTTTGGCATGTTGCAGCACACGCTCCGCGGGCTGGGCGTGGAAGAAAAACGAGTCCAGCTGGTCTGGGCCTCGGCGGCCGAAGGCCAACGCCTGGCCGAGGCGATCGATCAACTGGTCGCTGACGTCCGCGAACTGGGCCCCTTGCACTGGGCCGGAAACTGGGAAGAGAACGGCGAACGTCTCCAGGCTCTGGAAGACATCGTCCACGAGCACCAAGAGGCGATGGAGGTAACGGCATGAGCGAAGCAGCTGCCACCAAAGGCAAACTGGCCATCTACTGGGCCGCCTCCTGCGGCGGATGCGAGATCTCCCTGCTGGGGATCGATACCAAGATCCTGGACGTCGCCGAGGCGTTCGATGTGGTCTTCTGCCCCTGCATCGCCGACGGAAAAGTCCGCGATGTGGAAAAGATGCAGGACGGCGAAATCGACGTCTGCCTGTTCAACGGCGGGATCCGCACCAGCGAACAGGAGTACATGGCTCGCCTGATGCGAAAGAAGTCCAAAGTGTTGATCGCCTTCGGCTCCTGCGCCTCGGAAGGCTGCATCCCCGGCTTGGGCAACCTCCACAATCGGGAGACGATCTTCGAGGACAGCTATCAGGAAACCGCTTCGACCGATAACCCCCAACGGGTGCGGCCGCAGTCGGTCACCGAGGTCGACGAGGGCAAACTGCACTTGCCCGTGTTCTATGACACGCTGAAGACGCTGGACCAAACGGTCCCGGTGGATTATTACCTGCCGGGTTGTCCGCCCGAGTCGCCGCGGATCTGGGAAGCCATCGAAGCGATCGTGGCTGGCAAATTACCGCCCCCGGGAGCGGTGATCGGCGAACACACCACGGTCTGTGATACGTGTCCCCGCACCCGCGACGAGAAGAAGATCAAAGCCTTCAAGCGGACCTGGGAGGTGCTTCCCGACGAGGAGACCTGTCTGCTGGAGCAGGGCCTGGTCTGCTGCGGACCGGCGACCCGCGCGGGTTGCGGCGCCCTGTGCCCGGCGGTCAATTCGCCCTGTATCGGCTGCTACGGCCCCAACCAGGGCGTCGAGGACTACGGCGCGCGGCTGATGAGCGCCTTGGCTTCCGTGATCGACTCGGAGGACCCCGAGGAGATCGACCAGATCATCGAGCAGGGCATTCCCGACCCGGTCGGCACGTTCTATCGTTTCAGCTTGGCCGCCAGCCACCTCCGCCGCAGCAAGCGGGAAGTGGCCGCCGGCAACGGCCCCTCGGCAGCCGCCGCGGACGTGAGGTAAGGAATAAGGAAACCGACTATGAAACGCATATCGATCGATCCCATTACCCGTCTGGAAGGCCACGGCAAGATCGACATCTTCCTGGACGACCAGGGCGACGTGGCCAATGCCTATCTCCAGATCCCCGAGTTGCGGGGATTCGAGAAGTTCTGCCAGGGCCGGCCCGCCGAAGAAATGCCGAACCTGACCGCGCGGATTTGCGGCGTCTGCCCCGAAGCGCATCACATGGCAGCGACCAAAGCCTTGGATCGCCTGTTCCATGTCGATCCGCCGCCTGTCGCGAAAAAGCTCCGTGAGCTGTTCTACAGCATCTTCTATTCGACGGATCACACCACCCACTTCTATGCCTTGGGCGGCCCCGATTTCGTCGTCGGACCCGAAGCGCCCAAGGAAGAACGGAATATCCTGGGCGTGATCAACAAGGTCGGCATGGAAATCGCCGGCAAAGTCCTGAAAATGCGACGCGATGCCCACCACTTGATCAAGATGATGGGCGGGCGCGCCGTGCATCCGAACTGGGGGCTCCCCGGCGGCGTCAGCCGCGGGATCAACGAGGAACAGCGGCAGGAAATCGAAAAACTGGGACGCGATGCCATCGAATTCGCCCAGTTCTCTCTGCAGCTGTTCCATGACCTGGTGCTGGGCAATACCGAGTACCTGAACCTGATCAAGAGCGACGCCTACACCCATCAGTTCCACAACATGGGTACGGTGGACGAAAACAACCACGTCAACTTCTACGACGGCCTGATCCGCGTGGTGGCGGCCGACGGCAAAGAAGTCTGCAAATACGACGCGGCCGATTACCGCGAATACGTGGCCGAACGCGTCGAGCCCTGGTCCTACCTGAAGTTCCCCTACCTGAAAAAGCTGGGCTGGAAAGGCTTTATCGACGGGACCGACTCGGGCGTCTATCGCTGTACCCCGCTCTCCCGCTTGAACGCCGCCGACGGCATCACGACTCCGTTGGCCCAGCAAGAGTTCGAAAAGTTCTTCGAAACCCTGGGCAAACCGGTCCAGCCCACCCTGGCTACCCACTGGGCTCGCTTGATCGAGCTGCTGTATGCCACCGAAAACTGGGTCCGGCTGGCAACCGATCCCGAGATCACCAGCAAAGAGTATCGGGTGCTGCCCACCGAGAAACCGACCGAAGGGATCGGGTGTGTCGAGGCGCCGCGGGGGACACTGACCCATCACTATGCCACCGACGAGCGAGGGATCCTGACCAAGGTGAACTTGATTGTGGGCACGACCAACAACAACGCGCCCATCTGCATGTCGGTCAAGAAGGCGGCTCAGGGCCTGATCAAGAAGGGCGAGGTTCGCGAAGGCCTGTTGAACATGGTCGAGATGGCTTTCCGAGCTTACGACCCCTGTTTTGGCTGCGCGACGCACAGCCTGCCGGGTCAGATGCCGTTGGAAGTACGGTTGCGGAACCCCGAGGGTCAGGTGCTGCGGCGTTTGAGCCAGAACATGGGGTAGCGTGGAAAAGGAAGAGCGGATGACAGCGTCTGAGGGCACGCCGCCACGGCCCGGCGTGCCGGCCAGCGGCGCGACCGAACAGGAATTGCCGCCGGCGCCTGCCGCGCCCGGCGGCAGCGGCCGGTTGCTGGTGATCGGGTTGGGCAATCCGCTGGTCGCCGACGACAGCGTCGGGCTGCGCGTGGTACAAATCCTCAAAACCCGTCTGGCAGACCGGCCGGACGTCGAGGTCACGGAGGATTACTGGGGCGGCTTGCGGTTGATGGAACGCATGATCGGTTACGACCGGGCGATCGTGATCGACGCGATCCAGACCGGGGCCCCGCCGGGCACGATCCACCATCTGACCACCGGTTCGATTTCGACCCAAAAGAGTGCTTCGGCACATGATGTCAGCTTGACCACCGCCTTGGCCTTCGGCCGCCGCGCGGGTGTCCCCTTGCCACGCGACGAGCAGGTACGCCTGGTAGGCATCGAGGCGGAGGATCTGGTAAACTTCAGCGATGCGTGTACGCCCCGGGTGGCTGCGGCCATCCCGCAGGTCGTCCAGGAGGTGATCCAGATCGTCGATTCTCTAGCTGGCAGGAGACAGAACATGATTTCCCCCGAGATGTTGCGCCGATACCCCTATTTTGCGGATGTGAATGAACAAGCCCTGAAGGAAGTGGCCATGATTTCCGAGGAAATCACGGCGGCTGCGGATTCGTTTCTGTTCAGCGAGGATGACAAATCGGAGTTCCTTTATATCCTGACCGACGGGGAAATCGATTTGCAGTACACGTTGGGCAGCGGCGAATTGCGAACGGTCGACACGGCCGTGCCCGGCGACATGATCGGCTGGTCCGCCCTGGTCGAACCCTACCGCTTGACCGCGGCGGGCAAAGTCCGCAAGAACGCCCGCTTGATCGCCATCAACGGGCCGAAGCTGCGAGACTTGTGCGAAGCGAACAAGGATCTGGGATATCGGCTGATGGTCTCGAT
>SLMF01000006.1 GCA_007133715.1 Planctomycetaceae bacterium | reverse complement strand
GAGACGTATGTGCAGATCGACGGCGGGATCTTTGCCGAGCCGATTCCGGTCAGCGATGCGGCCGCTCACCAGGCGGGCGAAGGCGACAAGGTCGTCCTGGAAATGTTGCACTTCCCCACCCATTTCCATCCTGGCGAAGGGGTGATTCACGAGGTGTTGGGGCCGCGAGGGGCACCCGGGGTCGATACGCTCTCGATCATCCGCGAGTTCGGATTGCCCGAGCATTTTTCTCGCGAGGTGCTGGACACCGCCCGGGCGCAAGCCGCAGCCTTCGACGAATCGCTCGGCGATCGCCTGGATTTGAGCGAAGCGACGATTGTCACCATCGACCCGCAGGACGCCCGCGATTTCGATGATGCCATCTCGCTGGACCGGCTGGAGAACGGCCACTGGCGGCTGGGGGTGCATATAGCCGATGTGGCCCATTTCGTCCCGCCCGGCTCGCCGCTGGATGAAGAGGCGCGCGAACGCGCGACCAGTGTCTACCTGCCGGATCGCGTCTTGCCCATGCTGCCCGAGCTGATCTCGAACGGCTTGGCCAGCCTGCAGCCGGGCAAGCCGCGTTATGCCCAGAGCGTGTTCATCGAGTTGACATCCGAGGGCGTGCGGGTGGGCGCGGAATTCGCGCAGTCGCGAATCGTCAACAAACGGCGGTTCTCTTACGAAGAAGTCGACGATTTCTTGAACGACCCGCGACGCGGGCGGTCCGAGCTGACCACCGGCGTGTTCGCCCTGCTGGGACGCATGCGCGAGCTGGCCCTGATCCTCCGCCGCCGCCGCTTGGACAACGGGGCCATCGAATTGACCTTGCCCGAAATCAGAATCGAACTGGACAAACGCGGGCAGGTCCAAGGCGCCCACGTCCTGCAGCACACCTTGAGCCACCAGATCATCGAAGAGTTCATGCTGGCCGCGAACGAAGCCGTCGCCGAACACCTGCAGGACTTGGAATTGAACTTCCTCCGCCGCATCCATGAGCCGCCCGACCCCCGCAAACTGCAGGCCCTGACCGAATTCGTCGGCGAATTGGGCATCGAATGCGAGAGTCTCGAGAGCCGTTTCGAGATCAAGCGGGTGGTCGAGGCGATGTGCGAGGACCCGCGCCGGTTTGCCGTCCATTACGCGGTCCTCCGCAGTTTCCAAAAAGCGATCTACAGCCCCCAGGACGAAGGCCACTATGCCCTGAACAGCCGACATTACTGCCACTTCACCTCGCCCATCCGCCGCTACCCGGACCTGGTGATCCACCGCATGCTGGCCCGCATGGCCCAAGGCAAACGCCCCGCCGATGATTTCGACCAACTGGCGCTGATCGGCAGCCACTGCTCGGATCGCGAACAGCGGGCCGAGGCGGCGGAACGGGAACTGATCAAAGTCAAACTGCTGACGTTCCTCAGCACCCGGATCGGACAGCGGATGGAGGCGGTGGTCACCGGGGTCGAAGAGTTCGGGATGTTCGTCCAAGGCATCGAATTGCCAGCCGAGGGACTGGTCCGCGTGGAAACCCTGGCCGATGACCACTACCGCTTCGACCGCTCCACCCATTCTTTGACCGGTTACCGCCAGGGCCACACCTACCGTTTGGGCGATCTGCTCCTGGTGGAGATCGCCTTTGTCGATATCGATCGTCGCCAATTGGACTTCCGCCTCGTCCAACGGCTGAAGGAGGTCAGCGGCATCCCGAAGCTGACCGGCCGCAGCCGGAACCCGGGCCCAGCCAACCCGCAAGCAACCCGCAACCAGGCCGCTCCCCGGCGCAAACGCAAATGAATCAACTCGACTCCGAGCAGGGCACGGTCCAGGTGGCGATCGTGCAAATGGCCTGTACCGCCAGCAAGCCCGAGAACGTGGCCCGCGCACTGGCGCGGATCGCCGAAGCGGCCGAACGCGGAGCTCACTTGGTGTGCCTCCAGGAACTGTTCCACGGGCAGTACCCTTGCCAGCGCGAGGACCATGCCCGCTTTGCCGAGGCCGAGCCGATTCCGGGGCCGACCAGCCAGGCCTTAGCCCGGGCGGCCCGGCAACATGAGATCGTGGTGATCGGCTCGCTGTTCGAACGGCGGGCGCCCGGGCTGTACCACAACACGGCCCTGGTGTGGGATGCCGACGGTTCGCTGGCGGGCGTCTACCGCAAGATGCACATTCCCGACGATCCGCTGTATTACGAGAAGTTCTATTTCACCCCCGGCGACTTGGGCTTTCGCAGCTTCGCCACCCGCAGCGCCCGCGTCGGCGTCTGTGTCTGCTGGGACCAATGGTTTCCCGAAGCCGCTCGCCTGACCGCCCTGACCGGCGCAACGCTGCTGTTCTACCCCACCGCGATCGGTTGGCTGCCCGACGAAAAGGCAGCCTGGGGTTCCAGCCAATATGCGGCTTGGGAGACGATGCTGCGGAGCCATGCGATTGCCAACGGCGTTTTCGTCGGCGCGCCCAATCGGGTGGGCTGCGAGGGCGAGTTGGAATTCTGGGGCGGGTCCCTGGTCATCGATCCCTACGGCAACGTGCTCGAACGGGCCGCCCATGACCGCGAACAGACCCTGATCGTCCCCTGCGACTTGAACCTGGTGGAAACCGCCCGTACCCACTGGCCCTTCCTCCGCGACCGCCGCATCGAGGCCTATGCCGGTTTGACGGAACGATACCTGGACTCTCCCCCTGCGACGGATCGCAACCGTCCCTGATTCAAGCAGCTGCTCATGATGTTTTTCGAAAATCCACCGCCCCGTTTGCTCCCTGTCTTCCCAGATCGTTCCGGGCCTGCCACGCTGCGGTACGGTCTGCTGACCTTGCTGCTGCTGGCCGTTGCTGCCGCCGGTTGCAGGACGTTTACGGGAACGGCGGCCCAGGCCACCGCCCGAGGAACGTTGCGATGATTTGTAAACCGAAATTTCCCCCGAAAGCCCGGTTCGCAAAGGGCGGGCGACAGGTTCGCTGAGATCGAGGAACGGGGCATGGAATCCTTTGTCGATCGAGAGCCGGGGGCGGGTGAATCGCAGGAAGGGTCCGGGAAACCGCTCCACAAATACGCCGGGCCGAGCAGCTGGCAGCAAACGCCGCAAGACACGTTGAGCCCGGAGCAGATCCTCTGCCGCTACGGCAAACCCGGAATGCGCTTCCTGCGGGCCAGCACGGCGCGGCTGCTGGTCAATGCCAGCGAGGCCTTCCCGCAAATGCTGGCCGCGATCGACGCGGCTGCGGCACAGGTGTCTCTGGAAACCTACACCCTCCGCGACGACCGGGCCGGGCAAGCGTTCCAGCAGGCGTTGATCCGAGCTGCCGGGCGGGGCGTCCACGTCCGCTTGCTCTTCGACTGGATCGGCTCCTTCAGCTTGTCACGCACCTTCGTCCAGCAACTGCTGGATGCCGAAGTGGATGTGGCCGCCTTCCATCCCCTGCTGGTCCCGCGGCCCGTCTGGGCGCTGAACAAACGCGACCATCGCAAGATCCTGGTGGTCGATGACGCGGTCGGCTTCACCGGCGGCTTGAACCTCGGCGAGGAATACTACCCCGTATCCGCAGGCGGGCAGGGCTGGCGCGACACGCATCTCGGTTTGGAAGGGCCCGCAGTCGCCCGTGCTCTCCGGGACCTGTTCGAAGAGGCTTGGCGACAAGCGACCCCGTATGGCGCGACATGTAGCCGCCGGACACGCTTCAAATACACGCTGCAACGGCGTTGGACCAGCTTGTGGCGGCGAAAGGACCGCCTGCCGCCCACAGCCGTCGTCAGCCAAGGCGTGCCGGTCAGCCTGATCGGCAATCAGTTGCTCCGCCACCGCTGGCGGATCCACCGCGCCTACCTCCGCGCCATTCGCCGCGCAACCCGTTACGTGCTGATCGAAAACGCATACTTCATCCCCAACCGTTCGTTCCGCCAGGCCTTGCTCGCCGCCGCCCGCCGCGGCGTGTTCGTCGCGGTGGTCGTCTCCGCCGCCAGCGACGTGCCGATCACCGACTACGCCAGCCGCCGACTCTACGACGAACTGCTCCGCGGCGGTGTCCACTTGTTCGCCTGGCCGCACAGCGTGATGCACGCCAAAACGGCCGTCATCGACGACGTGTGGTCGATCGTCGGCAGCTACAACTTCGATCATCGCAGCCTGTTGCATCAACTGGAATGCGTGGCGGTGATCGCCGACCCCGGCTTCGCTGTCGGTCTGCGCCGCCAGACGCTGGACGATCTCGCCCGCTGCCAAGAGATCTCCCTGGCCGCCCACCGCCAGCGTCCGCGGTGGCAACGGCTCCTGGAATCCCTGGCCTACCTGCTCCGCCACTGGCTGTGAGCGTCATAGGAATCTGAACCGTTCAGGAATTGGCCCGAGCCGTCCACCATCGCCACATGCACCCCGCCGGGATGCCGGGAGCGGGCGGTCTAATTCCGCCCCGACCGACCTTGTGTCGCTTGAGCAGTGATTATCCAACGTATTCTCCGAACGATCAATCGCTGCCTCGTATTTCCGTACTCGACTGTTTCGTAACGCTGGTGTCTACCAACCGGTGCGGGTGCAGGATCCGTTGGCGGTGAGGCCGCACTTGGGTTTTCAGGCCGCGGATGGGTCTTTAGACTGGAGGATAACAAGCCGGGGGCGTTGTTCCCCCAAGTTACTCATGTCCTCAGGAGACCAAACAATGGCGCACTCGTTGAATCGGCGTGCTTTTCTAACCGCGACCACCCACACTGCAGCGGGACTGATCATTTTGGGCAACAGCCGCTCGGCCCGCAGCTATTGGGTCAATGAACGGCTGGCGATTGCGGTGATCGGGGTCGGCGGGATGGGGGCAGTCAACCTCAGTCTGGTGGCCGCAGACAACGTGGAAATCGGTTCGGGCTATCGGATCGCGCGGGGGGAAGCGGTCGAAGGGACTGGCGAGTCCCTTGTGGCGATGTGCGACGTGGATGTGCGGACCGCAGCCGATTCGGCGCCGGGGCGGCGGAATCCGCCCGGCGATTCGCTGGCTCGTTTCCCGAAAGCCAAGGTCTACCGCGACTATCGCCGGATGCTGGACGAAATGGATGCCCAGATCGACGCGGTGGTGGTGAACGCCCCGGACCATATCCACGCTCCGGCCAGTGTCACCGCGATGCGGCGAGGCAAGCACGTGTATTGCGAAAAACCGGGAGCGCATACGGTCTACGAGGCACGGGTGGCGGCCCAGGTGGCCGCAGAACAACAGGTGGCCACTCAATTGGGCACGCAGATGCATGCCACGGAAAACTACCGGCGGATCCTGGAATTGCTGCAGGCCGGCGCGATCGGCTCGGTCGACGCGTTCCACATCTGGTTGCGGGGCGGGGGGGGGACCAGCAACCGGCCGCAGGAAACGCCGCCTGTCCCGCACGGCTTGGATTGGGATCTGTTCCTGGGCCCCACGACTTATCGGCCGTATCACCCCACTTATTCACGAGGTTGCGGTGGCAACTGGCAGCGGTGGTGGGACTTTGGGCATGGCAATCTAGGTAATATGGGCTGCCACTTTTTCGACCTGGGCTTCTGGGGCCTGGACTTGAAGTATCCGCGGACCGTGCAAGCCGAGGGCCCCGAGCCTCATTCTGAAACGGCTCCGGGTCGATTACACGTACGTTACGAGTTCCCCGCCCGGGGCTCGCGGCCGCCCGCGACTTTGACCTGGACGCACGGCAGCCGGGGGCCCGCGGTCTTTACCGAACACGACGCTCCCGATTGGGCCTGGGGCGTGTTCGTCGGCAGTGAAGGCATGCTGTGGGTCGACTACCACCAACACCGGCTGGCACCGGAGTCACAGTTTGCCGACTTCGTGCCTCCGGAACCCCGCCTGCCGTCGTCGATCGGGCATCATGCCGAGTGGATCGCCGCCTGCAAGACGGGCAGCCCGACCGGCTGTCACTTCGGCTACTCCGGGCCGGTCTCGGAAGCCGTGATGCTGGGCAGCGTGGCCTATCGTTGCGGCGAGCCGCTGGAGTGGGATGCCGAGCACTTGCGCGTGACGAACGTGCCGGAAGCCAATGATTTGCTGCATCGCGAGTATCGCGACGGCTGGACTTTGTAAGCGGGGAGTCTTCCCGTATGTCTTTCCAGCCATCACCCGGGCGGGTGCTTCGTGTCCCCCACTGCCCCTCGCGATGTGGGACCCTTACCCTGGTTTCCGTCGGGTGGAACGGAGGCGGACTCTGCTGGTCGTGAATCTCACGGTGAGCGGTGAACGACAAAGGCGCAGAATTCGCCGCCGTTCGTCTCGGGCAGGGCCGCGATGGGGATGCGGATCGCGCTCCCGTCAAAGTGGCCCTCGGCCACCGGTGCCCCGAAATAGTCCAACGCGCTCTGCACGCGATACCGATCACCCGGATTCAGAAACTCGCCAAGCTCCGCTTCGACCGCCCCGGCCCGCTGCCAATTGAAAACCGCCAAATGGGCGCGGTTTTCGTCATAACGATTGACGCGCAGAATCACCCGGGCCGGGACGGCCGGTCGCGTATCCTCGTCCGACAACACCCGATTGTTGCCCGCGTCCACTTGGCGGTATCGCTGAATCAGGAGCGGTGCATGGACCACCAGGTTGTCTCGGACAACACAATCGTAATTATACGGAGCCGTATAGCCAATCTGAAGGGGAACTTCATGCAAGATGTTCTCGCGGACCACGATCCCCTCACTGGGACGCCCGCCACCGATCAGCACTCGCTGACGCCCTCCTTCGCGAAGCGGTGCAAACGCGATGTTGCCGAGGATGCGGAAGTTGTTGACGAACGCGTTGCGGCTGCCATAGGCCTGAATGGTCGTCGAGTAATTGCCCCAGAGGATACAGTCGGTGATCCATTTCTGGCCTTGGTCGTTTTGAGTGTAGATGCCGGGACCGTGATAACGGTCGGGTCCGATCCAGCCGTTCTGGTAGATCAGGCATCCATGCAGTTCGCAGTCGAGGGCCCCACGCCAAAAACTGACGCCGGTCGAAGGGTTATTGTGGATGACCAGGTTGATGAATTTGCATTCCACGGCAGAGGTGATCGTCAGCCCGCCGGCGGGACGCTCGGGATCGTCAATATGGCTGCCCGGCTGATCAACTCGCCGATCCCAGGAACGGGTTTCGGAGACGGTGAATTCCAGGTCCCACATCCAGACGAATTGAGGGTTTTGCGTCGTCAAGCCCCCGTCGATGGTCACTCGCTGGCCGGGAACCGGCCGGAGATGAATCGGCTGGTCGGGGGCACCGCGTAGTCCCAGGGTATAGGCCCCGGCCCCTCTGCGGCGTTCCGGGTGACGGTAGACTCCTCCGGCCAGGAATACCGTGGAGCCGGGTTCGATGTTCTGGCGACCGGCGAACACGGATGCGATGTCCCAGGGGGACTCCTGTGTACCCCTCTGATCGGGGCATCCTTCCGGTGCGACGAAGTATTCGGCAGCCACGGCCAGCGGCGAGACTGTCCCCAAGATCAGCGTGCAAGTGAGCCACCACATCGTGTTTTCTCCACTCACTGGGGAACCGGCGAGTTCATCAGGTAACCGTTCTGCCAACCGTCCGGTATCTTGTCGAGAATCATCGTATCTTTTTTGAGTGCGGATGGAAAGCGGGTGGGGGCTCTCGCTTGCAACGCGAACGGTGTTGGATTAGTCTGGAGGTTTTCCGGTCCGTACGGGGCGGGAGAGGCAAGGGGGATTTGCCAGATTTTTGGGAGACGAGCGTATGATGGGGCCTACCCGGGGTGGTTGCCTGTGTTTTCGAGTCTTGGTGATGGCGATCCTTTTCGTCGCGGCGGCGGAGGGCTGGGGCGAAGAAGCGCACCCCGTGACCGCATCGTCGATCCATTCTCCGCCCTACACGCCGGAACGGGCTTTTGACGGCGATTCGCAAACCCGCTGGGCCAGCGCTGCGGCGGATGACGCGCCGGTCTGGCTGGAGATCGATTTGGGTCGGGAGGTGCCGATCCGCGAACTGACCCTCCATTGGGAACGGGCGCACGCCGTGGTTTATGAGCTGGCCGTCTCGTCCGATCGGGAAGTGTGGGAGACCGTATTCCGGCAGGAGCAGGGCCGTGGCGGGCACGAGCATCTTCGGGATTTGGCGGGCCACGGCCGTTATGTGCGGATCGTTTGTCTCCAGGCGGGGCAGCACGGTCTGTTTTCGATCTGGGAGGTCGGATTCCCCGAGGGCGAGGCCGCAGCCGCCGTGGCGGACATCCGCCAGCGGGCCGAGCTGCTCCGCCGAGAACGCCAGCGGGCGGCTCGTGAGGCGATGTCGCAGAAATTGGCGGAATACGGTGTCGAGGAGATCATCTTCGCGCTCCGCCAACCCGGCAAAGACGGGCACTGGTACGCCAATTTCAGCTACTTCGCCGACGATGACCAGCGATTGACCTACGGCGATGGCGGACGGCTGTGCCGGATGAACCTGCAGACCGGCAAGATCCGCGTCCTGCTGGACGATCCGCAAGGCGGGGTCCGCGATCCGGTGGTGCACTACGACGCCGAAAAAATTCTCTTCTCCTACCGACCCGGCGGGACTCCCTACTATCATCTGTACGAAATCGATATCGACGGCAACAACCTGCGGCAGTTGACCGACGGACCCTACGATGACATCGAGCCGGTTTATCTGCCGGACGGGGAGATCGTCTTCGTCTCCAGCCGCTGCAATCGCTGGGTCCAGTGCTGGTTGACCAAGGTGGCCATCCTGTACCGCTGCGATGCGGACGGCGGGAACATTCGTCCCATCTCGGCAAATATCGAGCATGACAACACACCCTGGCCGTTGCCGGACGGGCGGATCCTGTACCAGCGTTGGGAGTACATCGACCGTTCTCAGGTCGATTACCACCATTTGTGGACCAGCAATCCCGACGGGACCGCACCGATGGTGTACTACGGCAACATGCACCCGGGGATCGTGATGATTGATGCCAAGCCGATTCCGGACACACGAAAGGTGGTCTCGATTTTTTCGCCCGGTCATGGGCGGCGTGAGCACGATGGTGCGATCGCCGTGGTCGATCCGCGGGGCGGTCCAGACGAGCGGGGCGGGGCCCGAATCATTACGACCGGCAATAACTATCGCGATCCCTGGGCTTTTTCGGAGGAACTGTTTCTGGCCGCCCAAGGTCCGCGGATCGTGTTGGTCGACGGCGACGGGCAGACCCACCCGATTTACGAATTGGCTTCCCGCGACATGCAGGCCGGTTTGGAGTGTCATGAACCGCGGCCGCTGATCACGCGGCCCCGCGAGAACGTGATCCCCTCCCGCACCCGGCCCGAGCAGACGACGGGCGCCTTCATGCTGGCCGACGTCTATCAAGGCCGGAGTATGGCCGAGGTCGAGCGGGGCGAGATCAAACGCCTGCTGGTGGTGGAATCCTTACCCAAACCGATCAATTTCACGGGCGGCATGGACCCGCTGACCTACGGCGGCTCGTTCACCTTGGAACGCGTCTTGGGAACGGTTCCCGTCCAGCCGGACGGTTCCGCCTTTTTCGAAGCCCCCCCCCACCGTAGCTTGTTCTTCATCGCCTTGGATGAACACGACGTGTCGGTCAAGCGGATGCTGAGCTTCGTCGGCTTGATGCCGGGCGAGGTGACGGGCTGTGTCGGTTGCCACGAGCAGCGAACGCAGAGCGTGCTGACCGATTACGATCTGATGGCACTTCGCCAGCCACCGGCACCCATCGAACCGATCTCGGCGGTGCCCGAGGTCTTTGATTTCCCGCGGGACATCCAGCCGATTCTGGATCGTTTGTGCGTCGATTGTCACGGTTACGAGGCCACGGAACG
>SLMF01000233.1 GCA_007133715.1 Planctomycetaceae bacterium | reverse complement strand
TCTGGACATCCAGGACGTAGGGCCCGTTGTACTCGAGCATTTCGTCGATGGCCGCGCCCAAATCCTGCCGCTTCTGCACTGTCGCTCCGCCCCAACCATAGCCCTTGGCGATCTGGACAAAATCCGGATAACGCTCGACCGCATAAATGTCCTCGCCCCGACCCTTCGCCTCCGCATGGTGAATCGGACCCAAATACGTGTGGGCGCGGTTGCCGGCCATAAAGCGATCTTCCCATTGTACCACCATACCCAGATGTTGGTTGTTCAACAGAAGCACCTTCACCGGCAAACCTTCGCAATAACACGTGGCCAGTTCCTGGATGTTCATCTGGAAACTCCCGTCGCCATCGATGTCGATCACCAACGCGTCGGGATGAGCCGCTTGGGCACCCATCGCCGCCGGCAGGCCAAAACCCATCGTGCCCAAACCGGAACTGGACAACCAATGGCGGGGTTCCCGGAACGTGAAGAATTGCGCCGCCCACATCTGGTGCTGCCCGACACCCGTCGCAACATAGGTCTCGCGATCCCGCGTACGCCGCGAAAGCTCGTGAATCGCGTGCTGCTGCAAGATACCAGGGAACTCCTGATCGTACTTGAACGGGTAGTCCCGCTTCCACTGCTGCGTTTGAGCAACCCAGTCACTGATCTCGGGTTTCTCCGTGACCCGTGAGTTCAGCTCCTGCAAAGCGAACTTGATGTCGCTGACCACCGGGATGTGGGCCGGTTTGTTTTTGTTCAGTTCGGACGCATCCACATCGATGTGAATGATCTTGGCGTGCCGGGCAAAGGCCTCCAGTTTGCCCGTTACCCGATCGTCAAACCGGACTCCCAATGCCAACAACAGATCGCAATCTCGCACCGCCCAATTGGCGTAAACACTGCCATGCATTCCCAGCATGTCCAGCGACAAAGGATCATCGCCGGGGAACGCCCCCAGTCCCATCAGCGTCATGGTGACGGGGATTCCCGTCTTTTTCACAAAGGAACGCAGCTCCTGGCTGGCGTTCCCCGTGACAATCCCGCCCCCACAGTACAGCAAGGGCCGCTTGGCCAACTTGATCGCGGCCACCACTTGCTTCAGCTGCTCGGGACGCGCCTGTACGGCAACCGCGTCGCGATAGCCGGGCAGATTCATCGGCACCTCCCAATCCACCCCGAATCTCTCAAACTGCACGTCTTTCGGCAGATCGACCAGCACCGGGCCTGGCCGGCCCGTGGTGGCAATGTGAAACGCTTCCTTCATCACCCGCGGCAAATCCTGGACATTCGTCACCAGATAGTGGTGTTTCGTAATGCCCCGACAGACTTCGACAATCGGTGTTTCTTGAAAAGCGTCGGTTCCAATCGCTCCCGTCGTGACCTGCCCCGTGATCGCGACCAGAGGAATGCTATCCAATTTAGCGTCCGCCAAACCGGTCACAAGGTTGGTCGCTCCCGGTCCACTGGTGGCCATACAGACCCCGGGACGTCCGGTCGAGCGGGCATAGCCTTGGGCTGCAAAAGCGCCCCCTTGCTCGTGACGCGGCAGAATCGTCCGGATCTTATCAGAATAACGGGTCAACGCCTGGTGCATGGGCATGCTGCAACCGCCCGGATAGGCGAACAATACCTGGACATCATGTCGGATCAAAGATTCCACCAGGATGTCCGCACCACTCATCATTTGCTGGCCTGTCGCCGTTCCGGCCTGAGGCATTCGGCATTCTCCCTTCGACAATCTCACGTATTGGGTGGATGAAATCGCGCACGTGCCTTAGTGTAAGGCGATCGGCGTGATCGTTCAAGCAAGCTAGGTCGAGAACCGCCGTGCGGCTCAATCGTTTTGGGGCTCCGCCACCGGCTCCGCCACCGGCTCGGCCGCCGATTCCGACGGGGTCGGCAAGCGGTGCATCTCGGCACCCGGTCGCGTCGGCCTCTCTGCCGCTGTCTCCCCTTCAGATTCTCCCTCTTCGCCACCGAAATTACCCTCATCCGGAGGGTAATCGAAGTAGAGTTCGCCCCCGTGCAGATCCTCCGTCAAGTCCGTGACCGGGGAGTCCCAGGGAAGCTGGAAACGGGGACGCTGCTCGTCCAAAAAGCTGAGCTGATCTAACGAATCGAAATCCACGACTAACCAGTCGGATTCGGTGTTCGCCGGGCGAAGTCGCAAAAATCGGGTGACTCCCCCATAGATGTTGTCACGTCCCTCCAACCGCCACCACGATTCCATATCCGAAGGCTCCTCGACGCCAACCCACTCGAAGAGTGCACCTTCCGAACCCGTCAGTTTGATGATCGTATCCGATGTGTGAACGGCCAGTTCCAAGAAATCGCCGCCGGACGAAGGCCCGGCAACCCGCCCCAAACCATCACGCAGGATCGCCGTCACCTGCTGGAGAACCACTTCCGCACTGCCGGACACACCGTTCGAAGAACTCGAAGGCCCGGCAATCTGGAAGATCCAACCCCGGGCCACTACCAAGCTGTTTTGCAACACCAACTGGAATGCCGAACGCGATTCCGCTCGCACCACACTGGCCTGCCCCCGCAAGATGCAGTCGGTCAGTCTCAGCCGACTCTGCAACCCGGTGTCTTCTTCCGCAACGCCGGCCATCGTTTCCGGTTCCAGCACGAAGAAATCGACCGGAGCGTGCCGCGTTTCCCCCCGCGAATCCAGATTGCGAATCGTCAATACCGCATCGCGGACTTCCAGATCGACGAACGAGCGCAAACGGAACAGGGACCAACCTTGTTGGGGGGCGTCCGTCAGATCCAGCACCACATGCACCCCCCGCCACAGCAAGCGTGATCCGTTGGCGCGAATCATCGATCTGCCGAAAACCGGGTCATTATAGGTCGGACGAAACACAACCGAGGGCTCGAATCCGGCTCCCCGAGAAATGCTGAGCTCGCCTGAACCAAGCTCGATCGGAGTCTCTTCCTTTACCCCATTGTAATGGAGTTCAATGCTGGTCGTGCCCAGTTGTTGCGCTTTTCGGCAGGCCTCCGACAACGTCGTCACCGCCAGCACATCGTCATCGGCGACTAGACCGGGCTCGTCGGTGACCAGGATCCGCGCAGGTGGCATCGGCGCGGTTTCGGTTTCGCTGCCCGGCTGCGCGCCGGTCTCCGCGCTGCTTTCCGTGTCGGCTGGTGAGGCAACCCCGATTTCAGGAGTCTTCCGGGGGGGGATGCGAGGCAAAGGTGGCCGCGCTGCCACGGCGGGCAGTTGTTCGGGAGGCGGGTCGCCGGGCCGCGTTTCGTGTGACTCGACTCCGTCGCCAGGCAACTCGTCCGACTCCTCTCCGTCTGGCTCCCCCACCTCCGGATCTTCAGCTACGGGCATACCACCCGAAGGTGGTGTATCCAGATCGTCCGATTCGCTGGCCGGTGCGACGGGTTGGTCCTCTCGAGCACGTTCGTCGGGCGTCTCGCTCGGCTCTCCCTCATCTTCCCCCCCGGCAACCTCCGCCTCGGCAGGCTGCAGCTGGACCGCCATCGGCTGAAACTCGAACGGCTCCCGCGCCGGCCACCTGCCACGGATCAGCAGCGTGAACAGCAGGAACAGCACCAGCGGCAGGGCCCAGGGCATCACGACGCTCAAACGGGAGAACCGCGTTTGGCGAGGTGCGATCCACACGGCCCCATTGCGAGTGATGGTCTGCATATTCAGGCGTTCCGCCACCAGCAACAGCTGACCGATCAATTCGCTGGGTCGCTGGAACCGCCGCCCCGGTTGCTTGGCCAACAACCGCTCCACGACCTGTACCACCTGCTCGTCGAGATCCGGGCGAAACGTGCGCGGGTCCAAGGGGGGGTCGGAACTGTGGCTCAACAGCTTCTGCAGCATGGTCCCCTGCGGGAAGGGGGGTCGGCCCGTGAGCATAAAGTAGAACGTGCAGCCCAACGAGTAGAGATCGCTGCGGACGTCCGCCGTCCGCGGATCGCGCGCTTGCTCCGGCGAAATGTAATCGAACGTACCCAAGGTCACCCCGCTGGCCGTCAGATCGCCGACATCCGAGTCCATGGCGTGCAAACGTGCCAGCCCCATGTCCACCAGTTTTGCGCGGTGTTCCGGCGTTACCAGCACATTCGACGGCTTGATGTCGCGGTGAATCACATTTCGCAACGACGCGTGCTCCAGCGCTTCGGCCACCTGGAGCACGTAGTTGATCGCTTCTTCCAGCGGAAGCGGGCCCATCTGCTGGACCAAATCCCTCACATTGGTGCCTTCGATGAACTCGAAGACGATGTAATGCAGGCCGCGATCTTCGCCGACATAGTAAACGCGAGCGATATTCTCGTGATCCAATCGGGCGGCACTTTGGGCTTCATTCTGAAACCGTCGGAGCGTATCCACATCGGTACGATCGCGCGACAGGATTTTCACCGCCACCGTTCGTCCCAGCCGCATATCCGTAGCCCGGAATACGGCCCCCATGCCTCCCCCTCCGACGAACTGCTCCAAACGGAAATGGCCCAGTTCGGAGCCGGCCAGCATGGCCCCCATTTCGTAGGTGGTGGTCGCAAAGGCCAACGGCGGCCGGGCCTCCGCGGCGTTCGCCGCCTCGGCTTCCAAAGATGCCTCGCTGTGAGAACCGTGGCTCTGTTTCGAGATCACCGTTTCCTGCTGTTGGTCGGGGGAAGAAACCCGCAAGACGTGGCGGTTTACGCTCGAACCGCCCTCGCCGCTGGGCTCGCTCGGCACGATCTCGACGTGCGACAACGCCGAGCCCGGCTTGGAGTCAGGCTCGTTCGCAGAATCATTCGCCCGGTTTGCGATTCGACTGCTCATAGCTCCACGAGTCGCTGTGCTCGACGGATCGACAACCGGGACCCAGGAGCCCCGCAACAAGTCCACGAGGAGAACCCCCCGCACTTACGAGTGGAACGCGGGAGGACCGACGCTTGATTATAGGCCACGAAGGATTCAGCAGCAACCGAGAAGCGGTCGCGGCTGGTAGGGGCCCCCCTGCAGAAACTGCAGGGAATGTGTAAGATGTGGCTCGGCAATCTCCGGCGAGGCCGTATTCCAAGCTAGAACTCGACAACTTCAGGACAACCATGCAGATGGAAAAACTCGTATCGCTGTGCAAACGCCGCGGCTTCCTGTTTCAGTCCAGTGAAATCTACGGGGGTCTGAATGGCTTTTGGGACTACGGCCCCTTGGGGGTCGAATTGAAGCGGAATCTGAAAGCGGCCTGGTGGCGGGACATGGTGAACGGTCACGATGACACTCGCCCCGTGCAGGGTTCGCCCACGGCCTACGAAATGACCGGCCTGGATTGCACGATCATCATGCACCCTCAAGTCTGGAAATGCTCCGGGCACTACGACCTGTTCCACGACTACATGGTGGACTGTCGGGAAACGAAACGCCGCTATCGGCACGATCAAGTGCGTGGGCGTTGGGTCGAGGCCAAGGGTCAGCGGGTGTTTGTGACGACGATGGCGGACGCGGAGCAGGAACAGGCCGATGCTCAGGCACGGGCGTTGAAGTTTTTTCATCTGCGGGCGAAGAATGCGGACGAACTGAAGTGGGACTCGGGGTTCCGCCCACTGACCGACGTGGACGATCTGGAACAGGTTTTGGGGCCGGATGCCCGGACGTTGGGTACGCTGACCCCGCCCCGGGAGTTCAATTTGATGTTCAAGACCTACGTGGGTGCCCTCTCGGGTGAAGAGGGAACCGCCTTCCTGCGACCGGAGACGGCTCAAGGGATCTTCGTGAATTTCAAAAACGTGGTCGACAGCTCACGAATCCGCGTTCCTTTCGGAATCGCCCAGATCGGCAAGAGTTTCCGCAACGAGATCACGCCGCGAAATTTCATCTTCCGCTCGCGAGAATTCGAGCAGATGGAGATCGAGTTTTTCTGTCACCCGAACTCGTCCCAGGATTGGTACCGGTACTGGCGCGACCGGAGGATGCAGTGGTACCAGGAGTTGGGGTTGGCGGGCGAACGTCTGCGTCTGCGAGAGCATGATCCGGAGGAACTCAGTCATTATTCGACCGGTACGGCGGATATCGAGTATGCCTTTCCGTTCTTGCCCCCGGGCGAGTTTGGTGAATTGGAGGGGATTGCCCACCGAGGCGACTTCGATCTACGAAGCCATATGGAAGGCAAGCTGGACGAGTCGACCCGGCCGCTGCAAGTGGAATTGGGACCGGATGGAAAGCCGAAGTGGAAGGGCAGCGGGCGGGATCTGACGTACCGCGACGATCTGACGGGCGAGCGATTCATACCCCATGTGGTTGAACCGTCGGCCGGAGCCGATCGGGCCGTACTGGCGTTCCTGTGTGAAGCGTACACGGAGGACGAGGCGCCCGACGAGAAGGGCGTGTTGCAGAAGCGGGTGGTGATGCGTCTGCATCCCCGACTCGCCCCGCTGAAGGCGGCCGTGTTCCCGTTGGTCAAAAAAGATGGGATGCCCGAGATCGCGCAAGAGATCTACCGCACGCTGAAACCGCATTGGCCCGTGTTCTACGATGAAAAAGGGGCCGTCGGACGCCGCTATCGCCGCCAGGATGAGGCCGGCACGCCGTTCTGTATCACGGTCGACAGCCAGACCTTGACAGACCAGACGGTAACTCTCCGTGACCGAGACACGCTGGAACAGACACGCATCCCCATCGCGGACTGCCTGGACGAAATCAATCAGCGGTTGCGCTAGTCGGGATGGCGCACGGGACGCCCTGCCCGACTTGGCCCGAAAGCCTGCGTTGATCCTCGCCCTGCTTGACTTGCTCACCTGGCGGCATTAGGGTCGGTTACGGTGATGGTGGCATGGGTTCGTATTTCGTGGAGGAACCGCGACCCGCGATCCCTGTAAGGGCGGCATCGACGGGCCGGGCATCGGTATAGGAGAAAAGCAATGTGTCGAAATCGGGTCCGTGGGGCGATCGGGATCCTGCTGGTCACCGTTCTGGTCATCTCTCGCGCGGCTGCCGAAAGCAATGTGAGCCCGCGGGCGGTCGAGGGCGAAACGGCGCCCAGCGAGCGTGACGAGCAGCAGTCGCTGTTCAACTGGCATTTTCGTGAGCGGAATTTGACCTATCAGACCGAGTTTGCCGCATTGAAGACCGCGGCGGCGGTGGAGGCGTGGCGGGTTCCGTATTCCGCAGCGATCTATCCCTTGACCAGTGGCGGGTTGGCAGCGGCACGCACTTCGGTGGGTACCGTGTTGAGCAAATACGACTTGGCGTTCAACGAGGGGCAGAGCTTGGCGGAGTCGTACGACCGCCGCCGTCGCATGCCTCAAAATGTCCCGCGAGTTGGCTTGTTCCGGCGGCGCCCGCAGCCCAGTAACTTCGGAATCGAGCCGTGGGAAGGCTACTGCAGCGGGTTTGCAGCCTCGACCATCCGGCATCCGGAACCCATGCGGCCGGTCGACGCGGGTACCGTAGGGGGGCGGCCCGGAGTCGTGTTCCAGCCGGCCGAAATCAAGGCCCTGCTGAGCGCCGCCTACAATCGCACTCGCCCTGATAGTTTCCTGTTGCTCGCCCCGCCCAGTGCTCGTAATCGCGGACCCAATATGGGCACCTTTCACCTGGCGCTGGCCAACTATATTGGGCAAGCGCAACACCCGATCGCTATCGACCGGGTCCGCGGCCGCGAAGCTTGGAATAACCCCATCTACCGATACGAAGTGACTTCGATCCGCGACGTCGGGCGACGGGGCGAGTTGGAGATCAAGGAACTGGTCACTCGGATCACCTATACCGCGTATGGGTCCGACCGCGTCAGCCAGACCGATCCGGAAACGGGCCAGCGGCGCGGCCATTCGAGCCAGTCGATGTCGATCCGTTACCATCTGAACCTGGACGCTCAGGGCCACATTGTGGGAGGTCGAGCGCTGAGTCACTCCGGGCATTTCTTGTGGCTTCCCCTGTTTGCTGTCCAGGCCACACGTGACCAAACGTCGCCTGGCAATCCCTATTTGGACGTGCAGCAAGTCATCGCGTTAGCGCGAGCGTCCGCGTTGCCGGAAATCCAGGCCAAGTACGATCAACACGTGATCGGCAGAGAGGTCGATCCGGAAATCGCGGCACGCGCCGATGCCGAACGGGAGCAGTCCGCGGCCAGCGACGCCGAATCGTCGTAAGTTTGCAAGCTGAAAGGCACCAACAAAACCGCCCACGTGGGTGAGGGAAATCCACCACGTGGGTCCGTATCTCCGAGACCGACTTCGGGCCTTGAGAAATCTTGGACAAGCCCTGCCGATTGGAGTTGGAGGAAGCCATGGAACGAGTGATCAGTCTGGTCGGCTTGCTTACGATGCTGCTGATTGCATGGCTGTTGTCCGAAGATCGTTGGCGGATGAATTGGCGGCTGATCGCCAGCGGGTTGCTGTTGCAGGTGCTGCTCGGCCTGCTATTGCTCGGCACGGCCGCCGGACGCATGGTGTTCGACGCGGCTCGCACCGCCATCACTCAGGTACTGGCCTTCTCCGACGAAGGCGCCCGGTTTGTTTTCGGTTCCGACTTTCAAGACCATCTGGTCGCCTTCTCCGTCCTGCCCACCATTATCTTCGTCTCGTCGCTGACCGCCATCCTGTTCCATCTGGGATTCCTCCAAGGGGTGGTCAAATTGATGGCCCGCGTGATGGTCTGGGTAATGGACACATCGGGTTCCGAATCGTTGAGCGCGTCGGCGAACGTGTTTATCGGCATGACCGAGGCCCCGTTGGTGATCCGACCCTACTTGGCCACGATGACCCGTTCGGAGCTGATGGCGATGATGACGGGGGGGATGGCGACGATTGCCGGAGGGGTCATGGCAGCCTATGTTGGCTTGGGGGCGGACGCCGGGCACCTGCTGGCCGCTTCGCTGATGTCGGCCCCCGCCTCGCTGGTGGTGGCCAAGATCATGGTGCCGGAAAGCGAGCGGTCACCGACCAAAGGCGTGGTGCGGGTCGAGGTGTCACGGCGCGATGCCAATTTGATCGACGCCGCCTGCCGAGGCGCAAGCGAGGGCTTGACGCTCGCCCTGAACGTGGGGGCCATGCTGATCGCTTTTATCGGCTTGGTCGCCCTGGTCAACTGGGGCTTGGCCTTGCTGCCCGTGGTGGCGGGAGAGCCGCTGTCGATGGAACGGGTTCTGGGGTGGGCGCTCAGCCCGCTGGCTTGGTTGATGGGAGTCGATTGGTCGGACGCCAACGCCGTCGGCATGTTGCTGGGCAAGAAGACGATTCTGAATGAATTCCTGGCCTACGCGGATCTGACCTCCATGCAGCAGCAGCTGTCGCCTCGCTCGTTCACCATCGCCACCTACGCACTGTGCGGTTTTGCGAATTTCGGCTCGGTGGCCATCATGATCGGCGGCATTGGTTCGCTGGTACCCTCGCGACGCGCGGACATCGCCCGCTACGGCTTGCGGGCCCTGATCGCCGGCACCCTGGCCGCGTTCATGACTGCCTGTATCGCCGGCATCCTGATTCACCAGTAATGAACAGACAATCGTGGAATGATCGCCAGCGAGCTTCACTCGAGGATTTGCTGCCAAAGCTTCTGCGGGATGGGCGCCCACTTTCGCGAGGGCCACTTGGTTTCGGCCAGATACCGTGGCTCCAGAGACTGTTTATCCAAGACGACGACCAGCCGTCGGAGCATCGCTCGGGCGGTCAGGATGTAGGCCGTCTCGGTTTCAGCGAATCGCCAGCCCGCCCAGCGTTCCAAGGCGGGATATTCACCCCAGATCCGGGCCAGTAAGGTGTCATTACGCCGCATCTTCTGCGGGTTCTGACAGGCCAGACAGACCTCGCCCCGCACCGCCTGCGGGCTGACCAGCTGACCGCATACCCCGCAGCGGACCATTTCCGAAATCAGCACCCGCTGGTTGGAGACCGGACAGGTTTGGACCAGTTCGGACAGCACGCGGCGGTGGGTGATTTCACACACCGACACGCCGGTTTCCAGCACGCGGCGGCCGGTCTGCTCGCAGACCACCACCG
>SLMF01000191.1 GCA_007133715.1 Planctomycetaceae bacterium | reverse complement strand
TGTACCTGTATGCAGCGGAGGGTCAAGTGCCGCAGCACTTTGACGGCAAATTGCTGGCAGACGCCTTCGCGGCTTCCTGAATTCGGGAGTATTCGTTCTTCGACATGAACGGGCGGACCACACGTTCTGGGAAACTGCTGCGGATTCTCGCGGAATTCGACAGCGTGTTGCTCATTACGCACGACAATCCCGACCCCGACGCCATCGCCTCCGGATGGGCCCTCTGTTGTTTGGTGCGTAGCCGGCTGGGGAAGCCCTGCCGTCTGATCGGCGGAGGCGGGCTTGTACGGGCGGAAAACCAGCATATGGTGCGGCTGCTTGATCCGCCTATTGAACTGGTCGATCAGATCGAGGTCACGGATCATGCGGCGGCCATTCTGGTGGATTGCGACTGGTCGACCGGCAACCACCTGCTGTCCGAATCGTCGTTAAAGCCGATCGGGGTCATCGATCATCACACGCTCAACGGTCACTCGCGTCCGCGGCTGCGATTTCGGGACGTGCGACCGCAGGTGGCGGCCTCGGCCAGCATCACGGCCGGTTATTTGCGGGAGCAAGGCGTGCAACCGGACTGGAAGCTGGCCACGGCCCTGCTGTATGCGGTGCGAACCGAAACGCGTGGGGGGGAGACTCGCCATTCGCGTTTAGATCGCCAGATTGTGGCCTGGTTGAGCGAGCAAGCGGATCCGGCGACGTTGGCGGAAATCGAAAACGCCCCGCTGGCGGCGGATTACTTTGCCGATTTGGCCCTGGCGTTGCAGAGCACGTTTGTCTACGACGAAGCCGCCCTGTGTTTTCTGCCTCAGGCGCATGGCTCGGAGATCATTGGCGAGGTGGCCGATTTGCTGATCCGTCGCATCGGGATCACGAAAGTACTGTGTGCCGCCGTGGTCGATCGCGATCTGCTGCTGTCGGTGCGGACCGAGCGCGGGTCGGAGAACGCCGCCGAGTTGGCTCGGCGCACGCTGAAAGGACTCGGGCAGGGTGGCGGCCACCCCCACCGTGCGGGAGGCAAAATTCCGCTCGCTCGACACGCCTGCACGTTGGACCAACTCTGGGACCAACTCCGGAATCGCTGGCTCGCCACCTGCCACATCGATCGGCAGCGCGGGACACGCTTGGTACCCCGCCGCGAAATCGTCCGTCACCTCTAAAAGCACACCTGTTAAGGCGGAGTCGCTATCGAACACCCCAACCATGAACTCGCCAACCCCCTCACCCGCCACCATCCGCTGGCCCCAGGCCGGGGAGGTCATTTGCCACGGTCAGAACCGCTATCGGATAGGCGAGGCGCTCGGACGCGGCAGTTACGGAGCCAGCTATGCCTGTACCGATCAATGGGACAACGCGCTGGTCGTCAAGGTCCTGATCCCCAATTGTCAAACTTACGAACAAGTTCGGGTCGATTGGCACCGCGAAATCCACTCGTTGCTCACACTTCGCCACCCTAATATTACGTATGTCTACGACGCGTTTGAATTGCTCCGGACCTTTCACATCGTCATGGAACGCTGTGGTGGCAGCGTCAGTCGCCTGTTCACGCTGCCCAACTATGACGGCTACGACTGGGTTCGACCCATCGGCCGTTGTCTCTTGCAGGCCATCGGGTATATGCACGATCAGGGGTATGTGCACAAAGACATCCATCTGCGGAACCTGTTTTGGACGTACGTTCGCAATGAACTGACCCCGGAAGACAGCCAGTCGGTGACATTCAAGGTCGGTGATTTAGGAGTCAGTCGTCTGGAGCACGAACTCCGCACCGCGCGTCCCACCATCCCCTGGATGGTAGCTCCCGAGGTACTCGACCCGTATTTTGGGGAGGTTGGACGTCCGACCGACATGTATCACGCCGGGCTGGTGCTGCTGGCGGTCGTGTTGGGGATCGAGCCTTCCTTTTCGGCAGAAGAGATTGTCCAGGGAGTTCCGCAGCAGACGGCCCAGCGTTTGCGGCCGCCGATCGGGCCTGCTCTTCAGCAAGCACTTTGTCGTCACGTGGAGCGTCGAACGCCGAGTGCTTATCAGTTCTGGCGGGCGTTATCGTCACCCTGAATGCGCTGGATTGCACGGCTTACCTGAATTGACGGCCGACAAGGGCCTTTTTTTGCCTCCACCCCCTTTTTTTCTCAAGAAAAGGCGTGATTGCCTACTTGCCGAGAGGCAAGTCTTTTGTTACCATAAGCCAGTAATTGTTCGGAAGCCGTGTTACGGAGTTAAGGAAGACCGGGGTCGTAGGGAGCGAGCCGATGCGGAATCCAAAACGTCGCATTCTGTCCCCATTCGACTGGGTAGTCATGGCCGTTCTGTTGGGCTATGCTATTTTAGTCGTTCAGGTGATTTCCGAGGGGCCCAGTCATCCCCTGCCTTTCGTGCCCTCCTCGCAATTGTGGTACGATCGGGTGCTGCCGCCGGCCGAGTTGCCCGAGGGAGCGGCGATGTCCGCTGGACCGCAATGCCCCGACCGGCATGAATTGCCAGAGTTCGCATCGCCCTACGTGTGAGTTACCCCAACAAGTGAATTGACGGCCGATGTCGGTCGTCTATTTTTTTATAATCCCGTATGCGAATGCCCCTGAACGGGCGCGGGAGAAGGAACGGCGCAGAAGCGGCACGGAGGGAGTATTTCTCAGTTTTTCCTCGTGAAAGGTGAGAACTGCGATGATCCGACACGTTTCGCTCGATCACTTGCCGGACGGGTGGCACGTACCCGAAGATCTCCACCGAAGACTGGCTTACGATCCTCAACACCGCCAGCTGTCCTTCGAAGGGTTTATGAGCAAGGCGACCTTCGATCGCCTGTACCGCTTGACCGAAGATCGGGCCTATCGGCACGCCCTGGAACAGCTGTTCCAAATGTGTACGTTCGACGAAGCAGGAACGGGCCACGGGCTGTGGCAGTGGCTGAGTCACCTGTTCCGCCGATATCGATCCCCCTGGTCGGCTTCGGCTCGCTGATCGGCGAGTCGTGTAGCGGCCCGCGGCGGTCTCAAACCATGCTCCAGCGCTTGCGCAAGGCCCATTCGGTTCCCAACAGGCCCACCACCAACAGAAACAATCCCCAGGCGTCACCGGCCGTGTCCGCCAACTGCCACCGCGTTTGAACCTCAACCTCCAATTCCGGTGGGCGGTCCCGCAGTTCCTCCAACAGGGAAGAAAGTTGCTCGGGAGCGATCCGACGTCCGCCCGCCTCCTCGGTCATCGCGGACAAGCGAGCCAGTTGGCCAGGGTCGGCAGCCGGATTGGCCAATTCCACGTCGTGATCAAACACCAAAAACTCGCCCTGCGCAACACCCAGCGGCTCGCCCGACTGCTCGCCCGAGACCTCGATCTCATACTCGCCAGGTTGCTCGACCGCATCGATCGCACCACGCCACTGCTGGCCGTCACGAACCAATCTTAACGGCTGGCGGGTACCGTCAGGTCGCACGAGTTCGGCTTGCAAAACCGCTTGCTCCAACGGGGCACCCGACGGCGCGCGAGCCCCCGCCAGAAAGGTCACGCGCGCACCCGGGTAATAACGCCGCTGCGCCAGCTGGACCCAAACCTCGCTCTGCTCCAAATCATCCCGACGCACCAACCATAAAACCATCTGCCGCCAGAACCGCTGGTGCGCGGTCTGATGGCCCAGCATCCACCACCGCCACGTCGAATCGGCGGCCAACGCCACCACCCGACCACGACCCGGCTCTCCGACGACCAATAACGGATCTCCCGCGTCCGATTCGGCGATCACCATGGTCCCCGCTGCGTCCTTGACGCCCGCAAAGCGGTTGGCACCCGTCAAGGGTGGCAAACGTTCCCACAAACGCAGGTTCTCTTCCTTATCTGCCAAACGAGTTATCGGGTGATCCCTCGCAGGACGAATTTTCAGCGGGCCGGGCAGATGAAGGTCTTGACGGATCTCCGCATCGAAATCCTGGCGTTCGAAGCGAGCCATCAAGATCGGCATCACATCGGCCAGCGGGGTTTCGCGGTACCCGCCGGGCCCGAAACTGTGATAACCGCCCAACAGAATCAGGCCGGTTCCGGATTGAACCGCCTCGGCCAACTGCTGCAAATGGGTTTCGCCCAGAGCCGATGCGTCGAGATCGCCCAAGATGATCACGTCGTAGCGAGCGTCGGTCAGGCGGTCTTCTAAATCGATCGGCCAACTGCTACGCAATCGCGGGTCGACCCAGAGATAATCCAGTTCCATATCGGCGGAATCGGCCAACGACTGCCGCAAGAACCGAGATTCCGGCCGCAGCACGCCCTCCAGATACAGCACCCTCAATCCGCCCTCCAGTACCCGGAGATAAGCTCGCAGCTGGTTGTTCTCCGTCACCAGCTCGCCCGGCTGCTCCGCCGCGCGCATCGTCAACCGGTAGCGTCCAGGAATCGGGGGGATGTAACGCAATTCGACCGGCACTAACTGGTCGTCTTCCGTAGCCGTCACCTCCACCGGACCGATCACCCGACTCTGTCCATCCGGCTTGGTCACTTCCAGTTCTACCGGGATGGGACGATGGACATATCCTCGGACGCGGATCGCCGCTCGGACCGGCAGTTCGTTCTTGACAAAGACCGTATATTGGTCGGGCAGGTTCTCGACCGCCACGTCGCGGGCCTGGACAACGTCGCCCACTGGGCCAAAGGGCACGGTGAACAGGGGATAACCCAAACGAGCCAATTCCCGACCCGCCTCTTGTAACTCGACCTCCGGATTGAATGCGGTCTGGACGCCGTCCCCCAACAGAACCACCCCCGCCAGGGGCTTGCCCAACTCCCGCTGCAACGCCCGATGAAGGTTCGTACCGAGGTCCGTCTGGTCCCCCTCCGGACTCTCCGGCAATTCTAGTCCTTCGGCAGAGAATGCGAGCGAATGCAGGTCCCGGTCGTACCCGTAGACACGGACCTCCATCATGTCAGCCAACTCGCGCAACACGGGGGTCGCTTGCTGCAGAGCCCTTCGCTGTTCCTGCCACCGCGAATTCCCCTCGCCGCCACCCGGCAGCTGCATGCTGCGGCTCTGATCGACCAGCAAGATCAGCACCTCGGTCGGGGCGCGCAGCTCGGTTCGAACCCGAGCTGGCCGCAGCATTGCCAGTAAGATCAGTCCGATCACCAGCAGGCGCAGCACCAGCAGGCCCCGCTTGCCGCCACGTCCCGCTCGGCCAAAACGCGGCTGCACCCACAGGAGCAAACACAGGAGAGCGCCCACGGCCGCCACCAGGGCATAGCTGTCCGCCACAGGTTCAAAGTACCAGTAGGACACGGCGACCACCCCTCAGCTTCCGACCTGTTTCAGGACAATTCCTTATCGTACAGACGGTAGGTCTTCGTAATGTGGGCACCGCCGCGCTTCAACGATTGATACGACAGATGATTGCTCTCCAACACCCAGGAAAACTCGGCTTCTTGAATCCCCCATTCGAGCACGTCCGGCACCAAGCGGGCCAGCAGCACCAACCCGATACCCCACTTCTGATACTCCGGCACGACGTTGGTACTGATCAGTCGTATCCTGCGGATCGCTTTCTTGTTCCACAAGAGGCGGAGGAAGCCAAAGGGAAACAAGCGGCCATCGATTTTGCGGATCCGCGGGTTATAGTCCAAAAGACTGAAAACAGCACCCACCATTTCACCGTCTACCTCGGCAGCCGTGGTCATTTCCGGGACAATCAGATGCCGCAAACCCCGACTCATGTGCTGCACTTCGCGTTCGGAAAGCGGGACGAATCCCCAGGTACCGACCAGCGAACGATTATAGACTTCCAAGAATTTGCGGACTTCTTCGTGGAATCGCGACCGATCCAGCCGACGCACGTGAATGCCGAAACGGCGGGTCGACTCGTCCGCCACAAAGGCCAGTTTTTTGTCGAGCTTCTCCAGCATCTCGACGTGCCCCCAGAACGCGTACATATTCTGCACGTTCTGAAATCCGGCCGATTCCAGCAACCGTTCGTAGTACGGCGGATTATAGGTCATCATAAAGAAGGGCGCGCTATCAAACCCCTCGACAAGCAGTCCACATTCGTAGTTCATCGAGGGATTCACGGGACCGCGGACGGCCGTCATCCCGCGTTGTTTCAGCCAGTCGCCCGCGGCATCCAGCAGCCGCCGGGCCACTTCCGTATCGTCGACCGACTCGAAAAAACCGAAGAACCCCCGCGTCTCCTGATACCGTTCGTTATGGATCGGATTGAGGATCGCAGCCACCCGTCCGCAGGGCTGGCCATCGCGATACGCGACAAAGGTCTGGATTTCCGCGTAGTCGTAGAACGGGTGCGGCTTGTAGTTCAACAGCTCCAGTTGATTGCGTCGCAGCGGCGGGATCCAGTGGGGATCCCCCCGATACAAGGTCCAGGGAAGACGAAAAAACTGGGACTTTTCCTTCCGCGTCTGTACCGCGGTGACGATAACTTCAGGCATTGGCTTGAGGCTGGTCGTTTCGCCGACCAGAATTCGAGTTAAAGGTACGATGGGAACGCGACCGAGTCCACCGGTGACGGACAAAGGCCGCGTGAGAACACTCCCAGGGGAGTACGGGGGCTGCCATGACCGGTTATCCTACAGATATTTCCGCGCCGATAATACACCGAATTGAACCCGCTCGGGCCAAACCGGTATTGGTAACCGGTGCCACCGGGTTGGTGGGTAATAATCTGGTGCGCTGCCTGTTGGATCAAGGCCAAGCGGTGCGGGTTCTGGTCCGAACCGGTGCCGATCCACGCCCGCTCGAGGGGCTCGACGTCGAACAGGTTCTCGGCGATGTGCGGGATCGAGCGGCCGTATCACGAGCCTGTGACGGGGTGCAGGCCGTTCTGCACGCGGCCGCCCAGATCCATTTGGGATGGACTCAGCTGGAACAATCTCGGGAAATCAACGTCCAGGGCACCCGACACTTGGTCGATGCGGCCCGTCACGCGGGAGCCCGCTTGGTCCAGATATCCAGTGTGGACGCGCTGGGGGCCGGTTTGCCTGACCGACCCGCCGATGAAGAAAACTTCTCCGTGGAAAAAGTGCCCTGCACCTACGTCCTGACCAAACGCGAGTCCGACCAAGTGGTCCATCAGGGCATTCGCGAGGGACTGGATGCCGTGATCGTGCATCCCTGCTTCATGCTCGGCCCCTGGGACTGGAAGCCCTCGTCCGGGCGGATGCTGCTGGCCGTCGCCCAGCGTTTCACACCCGTCGCCCCGGCCGGCGGGTGCAACGTGTGTGACATCCGCGATGTCGCCCAGGGCATCCTGGCCGCCTGGCAGTCGGGAAAAACCGGACGCGGCTATATCCTGGGAGGCGAAAACATCCGCTATCTCGAACTCTGGAAACTGTTCGCCAAGGTCACCGGCGCCTCGGGACCCGCGTTCCGTGTCGGGCCCCTGATGCGAATCGCCGCCGGCTGCTGGGGCGATCTCTGCACTCGCCTCTCCGGCCAAGAACCCGAACTCAACTCGGCCGCCATCGCCCTGTCTTCCCAATACCACTTTTACGGAATCTCACGCGCCCAGAAAGAACTGGGCTATCGTTGCCGCCCCATCCAGGATTCCGTGCAAGACGCTTGGAACTGGTTCCAAGAATACGGCTACGCCTGAGGCGTGTCGACAAGACGAACGCGGTTAGAGTCTTCGGGTGAAAGATGCGCGCACGGTGCGCGCATCTTTGTAGGTTGGGACGCTGTCCCGACCGGGTCGGGTCGGAGACCCAACCTATTTTGGTTGCGGCCGCAGGCCGCGTTAAGCTCGTGGCCTGTCGACACGGTCAGCTGCAAGCGGCATCAGTTTTCACCCGAGATCAAACGCTGCGCTTCGTCGGCCGCTTCGGAATCGGGAAATTCGCGGATGATTTCTTGCAAACGCCGGTGCAGTCTTTTTCGCGTTTCCGGATCACCCAACTGATCTCGTTCCTCGTATCGTTCGCGGAGTTCGATGGCCAAACGCAGACGTTCGTCGGCATCCCATTCCCGCTGGCGTCGGCGAGTCTCTTCCGCCTTGATTTGCAGTTGCCGTTCTTCCAACCCAGCCTCTCGGGTAACCCAGGCTTGGCGCCACTGATCGATCGCAGCGGCACGTTCGGCGGGCGCATCGCCGGGTTCCGGGCCAAAATCGTGGCCGCCGGAGAGCTGCTTGAGGGCCTCGCGCAGCGTTTCCAATTCGGTCGGGGAAGCCGAGTTGAGGCGGCCAACCAGCCACTCGAAGAACGCGGTTTCCAGCTCGAGCAGAATCTCACTGGCGGAAATAAAACGGTAACTTCCCCCGGTCTGCTCCGCGATCTCCCGCAGCAGGCGAGCGCCACTCTTGTCCTCCAAGGCGATTGTGTTCACCACGATCTGTTTGGATTTCAGTAACTCCATGGTTGGGGAACTGAGCGGCTGGAACTCCCCGTCGCTCAACAAATAGATCACGTCGGGGTCCATCTGGGCTACCATCTGCAGGCCGGATTCGGGGCGGGTCCCTCCCCGGGCTTCGATCGAGCCGATCCACTGGGCCGCCCGAATCTTTTCGCCGACCGTCGCGGGCACCAGTTCGCGGGGCGGTTCCGACATGGGCTCGTCGCGGCTGCAGAAAAAGACAATGTAGAAACGCTGTTCCGAGCGAAGTCGAAGAACTGCTTGCAACAATTCCGATTTGGCTCGTTCCATCCGAGTTCCCCACATGCTGCCGGAGCGATCCACCACAAAGGCAGCGGAGCGGGCAGGTGATCTAATCCCGAAAAAGTCGACAGAAAGTTCCCCGGCGTCTTCGGCCTCCTGGGCCAACTCGGGAGAGGTCATACTCTCCGCAACCGCCTCCGGCTCCTCTGCCGCCTCCGGTTCGTCGGGTTCCTCCGGTTCGTCCGGTTCCGCAGTCACTGGCTTTAATTCCAGCACCCCCAAATCATGGGTTCCGGATTCCAGTTCCCAGGAGACCTGTTCCGGTTGGTAGTCGGGAGCAGTAACCTGCAGTTCAACGCTTCCGGCGACGACTTGTTCCAGGACAAAATACCCCTGGTCGTTGCTGGTGGTTTGCCAGGGCAAGGATTTCAGGGCCACGGTCGCGTTTTCGATCGGTTGTTGGTCAAGCTTATCGACGATTTGCCCTTGCAGTTGGGCAGCGCCGACCAGAGAGATTTGTCGCGGTTCCAAATCGGGTTCTACCCGCAGTTCCTTGATCCAGGGTTGGTACCCCCGGGCTTGGGCTCCCAGAAGGCGGCTGCCTTCGGGGACGGCCTTCAATTGGAACTGGCCGTCGTGATTGCTACGGTCGACAATCCGAGGCTTACTGATCGCCACGATCACCTCGGCAATCGGTTGGTTGTCGACCGCCCGAATCACTTGTCCCTGGATATCAACCAGCGTGGGGGGAACGACTTCTTCATCTAATTCGATCCGCAGGGAAGTTTCTTGATGGGCTTTGAGCTGTGCGGACAGGGTGGCGGAAATCGCGCCTGCGGTGGCCTGGAGCTCTGCGGAGCCACTCGGCACTTCCGCCAAACGAAATTGGCCCTTGTCATTGGTTCGGGTTTCGAAGGGCAAGTCCAGGAGTTTGACAGCCGCGTCGGCAACCGGTTGCTCGGTGTTTCGGCGGACGACGAGTCCGGAAAGGGTCGCATTTCCGGCAAGCGGCATGATCGGGGGCGGTGCGTCTGGCGGGATCAGCAGTCGTTGGGGCGCGAAGCCGGGGGCCAGCGCCTGGATGCGCACGGGCAGTGGCGGCAGGTCGGGAATGCGAAACCGGCCGGATTCATCGGTTTGCACCCCAGCCGTCTCCGAGTCTGCCAGTCGCACTTCCGCACCGACGATTGGCAAATCGAGATCGGCCGCGTGCACGACACGCCCTTCCAAAACCCGTTCGCCCGTTAACACGACCTCCCACGTGGCGGCGGACAGTTCGCGTGGCGTTTCCACGATGCCCGTGGCATAGCCGGGACAGCTGATTTCCAGCTGGTGCATACCCGGCGGCAAGGCCCTCAATTCGAAACGCCCCTCGGCATCGCTTTGGATCGGGTTATGGTTCCAGTCGAGGATCCGGACCTGGGCTCCG
>SLMF01000221.1 GCA_007133715.1 Planctomycetaceae bacterium | reverse complement strand
GTAGTTCATGTGGTCGCGGAGCAAGTCCCGTTCGCCATCCATCCGCTCCAGGGCCGCATTGAAGTCAAACCCGGCGATGCGAAGCGGCCCCGAAGTGACTGGTTTCCTGCCCGACTCCGGTGCCTCCTCAGAAATCCGCTCAACCAACCGAACCAGATCTTGGGCATGCAGCGGCTTGGCCAAGTAGGCGTCCATGCCGGCTGCCAGGCACTTTTCCCGATCGCCAGCCAAAGCGTGCGCGGTCAGGGCAATGATGGGAACATGGCTCCCCGTGCGGCGTTCTCGCCGACGGATCCAACGGGTGGCCGACAAGCCGTCGCGGCCCGGCATTTGCACGTCCATCAACACCACATCAAACGTCCGCTGCGCACACGCGGCAATCGCTTGGTCGCCGCTGGACGCGGGCGTACAGCGATGGCCGCGTCGTTCGAGGATCTTGATGGCCAGCGAGCGGTTGGCATCGTGATCATCGGCCACCAAGATATCCAGCTTTCGGGTGGAGGGTTCAGCGGGTGCCAGTTGGTGATCGGTGGCGGGCAGGGCGAGGGCCGCCGGGCGCGGCGGGGCCGAGTCGGCGTCCAGTACGGATGCCAGGGTTCCTGCCAGTTCTCGGGGGAAGACCGGCTTGGTCACGTGGGCGGCGATGCCGAATTGGCGACACCGTTGGGTATCTGCGGGCCGGTCGGCGGGTGCCAGGATCACGACCGTCCCGGGTTTCAGGCAGCCGGCTTGCTGGAGTCGGTCGGCCAGCAGGAACGCGTCGGAACCGGGCAGGGTGGCATCGAGCAGGGCGATTTCGAAGGGCCGTTTTTGCTTTGCGGCCGTTTCGCAGTGTTGGAGGGCCGTTGCCACGGTGTCGGCAGCGGCGGTTTGCGCGCCCCACTGGCGGAGCCATTCCTTCAGCACCGTTCGCTGGTTCTGATTATCGTCGACAATCAGGACTCGCCGCCCCCGCAATGATTCGGGCGGTTGGGGCGTCTGCCGCGAGGGGGCGGCAGACTGGTCGTAGTTCAGCCGGAGTGTAAAGGAGAAGGTACTTCCGGCCCCCGGTTCGCTTTCCACCGCCAGTCGGCCGTCCATCAATTCCAGCAGCTGGGAAGTGATGGCCAGCCCGAGACCGCTGCCGCCGAAGCGGCGTGCGACGGAGGAATCGACTTGCGCAAACGACTCGAAAATCCGTTCCCGCTGCTCCTGCGGGATGCCGATCCCGGTGTCGCGGACTGCAAACAGCAGGCACGCGTGTTCCTGGCGAGCTTCCTGGACCGCGACCGACACCAGCACCTCACCCCGCTCGGTGAACTTGATTGCATTGCCGATCAAGTTGAACAGGATTTGGCGGAGGCGTGTGGGGTCACCACGGAAGCGGGTCGGTAGCTCCCACGGCAGACGAACGATCAGCTCGAGCCCCTTCTCGTGGGCTCGCACCGCCAGCGCTTGCACGGTCTGCTGGACAATTTCGACCAAGTCCAACTCGATCTGTTCGAGCGTCAGTTTCCCGGCTTCGATCTTGGACAGATCCAGGACGTCGTTCAGCAGTTGCAGGAGGGCGTCGGCGGACGATTTGACGGTACGCAAGTACTCGCGTTGCTCGCCCGAGAGTGGGGTAGCCAAGGCCAATTCGGTCATACCCAGGATGGCATTCAGGGGAGTGCGGATTTCGTGGCTCATATTGGCCAGAAACTCGCTTTTGGCCCGATTACTCTCTTCTGCCGCCTGCTTGGCAGCTCGCAACGCCTGCTCGGTCTGCCACCGCCGGGTGATATCGGTTTCGATTCCGATCCAGCGGGGCGGACGTCCTTGCGGATCGCGAATCGGGATCCAACGGCACTCGACCCACACCGTGCGGCCATTGCGGTGGTATTGCAGGAGGTCCTGGGTCATTTCCCGTCCGTGGCGGAGGGCACGTTGGAACTCCCGCATGGCATGGGGAGCGGTGCTGGGCCCGAACAGCACCTCGTCGGCCCGGCGTCCTGCGACTTCTTCCAAGTGGTAGCCGGTGAGGGAGGTGAAGGCGTGATTGATCCATTGGATGGCACCGTGGGCATCGAGGATCAGCACGGCGTTGGTGGCGTGAGCGGCGACCAGGGAGAGGGTTTCCAGGTTATTACGTTCCACGCCGATCTGCGGCAGATTTCCGGGCTCGCCGCGAGCGGCGGCGAGTGCCGCAACGGCCTGCTGGGCCCGTTGCTGGGCCAAGCCCACGGCGGTCTCGGGCGATGCGGCCAGCAGCAAATGCCGCCAGTGCTGCCGCTCTTCTTCCGCCGGGCACTGCCATTGGGACGCGGTCGTTTGGGCCAATCGCAGGCAGGCGTTGGGGCCGGGGAAATCGCGAAGTTCGCAGCGCCACAACGGCCGCGTCGCCCGGCGGACTCTCTCCACCCGCTGCGGATCGGCCGCTGCCGAAGCCTGCTGGTTACCGTCGGCCTGGCCGAGGCCGCATACGGCTACCTGCACATAATCCTGGTGCGCGGCGCGGCCCAGCTGGAACTGCACCCGAGCGGGCCAAGCGTGGGCAGCGAAGTATCGGCAGGCCTCCCGCACACATCGCGCAAGCTCCCGTTGCTGGCCGGAGTCCAACCCCGCCAGAACCGCCAGCAGCCGAGCCCGCCGACCCATCGCGCTGGCCTGACCCGGCCGCTCGCAAACGAGTTCGGCTACCAACTCTTCTTCTGCCATCGAATCGGAACGTCCAGCGGGCGGCGACATCAGTTACGGCTCGGAGGTCACGGGGCGAGTAGTAAAGCGGGTGCCCTTATCATCGGCAACCGGATACGATTCGACAAGTGGCGATCGGCGTGGCGGCCCCGCAATCCCCCCCACGAAGAATCGTTTTCTACCGCTCGCGGCAGAGATTGGCACGTGCCTGCCCGCGCGAGTCGAGACGCAATGGTATTTCACCGCCGCCCGTTCAAAAAAGCTGGAAAGGGGTGCCCGCCTACGGCACCCCCGAGCACAGGGGGCAAGAAGATAGGCGGCTTCGCGTGAGGCCTGCATCTCCCTGCCCCCCTTTACTACGGGCATGGGCGGCGGCGAAGCATAGGGGACTATTTCTACCGCACGCGGTGTCTTGCCAAAATGGCAGCTCTACAGGCTTGGCACGCGTTTTGCGTGACAAGTTGGCACACGGGTCAAGGCAGGGGGAACCGGGGCAGGGCATGAACCGCCCTGTTTTCGGGTTCCGTCGCAAAGAGGGGATGAAAGAGGGGTGACCAGTATGTCCCGCATTTTGGTTGTGGACGACGAGCCGGCGGATCTGCATCTGATCCGGCGAGCTTTGGAGAAGCAGGATTACGAGGTGGTGACGGCCGAGAGCGCGCGGGAGGGACTGCAAAGTCTGCGTCAGCAGCGCCCCGACGTGATGGTGTTGGACGTGATGTTGCCGGACGCGAGTGGTCTGGACCTGCTGAAGAAGATCCAGGAGATCGATGAGCGGTTGCCGGTGGTGTTTGTGACGTCCAGCAGCGACAGCGGCACGGCGATCCGGGCGATGAAGCTGGGGGCGCTGGATTATCTGGTGAAACCGATCCAGGTTGCGGAACTGCGTCAGATTGTCTCGCGGGCGGTGGAGATCCGCCGTTTGCATGACAAGCCGGTGGCGATGAATTTGGACACGGCGGCACCGGACAGCCACGCCATCATCGGCCGTTGTGGGGCGATGCAGGATGTGTACAAGGCGATCGGGATTGTGGCGGGTCAGGACGTCACGGTGCTGATTCGGGGTGAGAGCGGGACGGGCAAGGAATTGGTGGCGCGGGCGCTGTACCAGTACAGCGATCGGGTTCAAGGTCCGTTTTTGGCGGTCAACTGTGCGGCGATACCGGAGACGTTATTGGAGAGCGAGCTGTTTGGTCACGAGCGGGGCGCCTTCACGGGGGCGGATCGCAAGCGGATTGGCAAGTTCGAGCAGTGCGACGGGGGCACCTTGTTTTTGGACGAGATTGGTGACATGTCGCCGGTGTTGCAGAGCAAGCTGCTGCGGGTGTTACAGGACAAGCGTTTCGAGCGGGTGGGGGGCAACGAGACGATTTCGACCGAAGTCCGCTTGATTGCGGCGACGAATCGCAATTTGGAGAAGATGGTTGCGGAGGAGGAGTTTCGGGCGGATTTGTACTATCGGTTGAACGGATTCACCATTCATTTACCGCCGTTGCGCCAGCGGGGCGAGGATCTGGATCTGCTGGTCGAGCATTTCCGACGTCAGGGCAATCGGGAGCTGCACAAGCAGGTGCGGGAGGTGTCGCCCGAGGCTTATCGTCGGTTGCGGGACTACCCCTGGCCGGGGAACATTCGCGAGCTTCAGAACGCGATTCGTCAGGCGTTATTGAAGACCAATGGTCCGGTGCTATTGCCCGATTTTCTGCCGGACTTTTTGCGGCGGGGTGGGGACGTTTCGCTCTGGCCGGGCCAGGTGGCGGTCGAAGAGCGGATCGAGCGTTTGATCGAGCAGCGGGTGCGAAGCGATTCGTGTCAGTTGTATGACGAGGTCGTGGGATTGGTCGAGCGTCGTTTGGTGGAGCGATTGGTAACGCATGTTGGGGGCGACGCCGGGGAAGCGTTGCGACGTCTGGGGGTGGGTTCGGAGGCGATCCGTTCGTCGGCTGCTCGCCGCTTGCTGGAGTTGGCTCCGCGGGATGCGAGCGGCTCGGGCGTGCCCAGCCTTCCACCGGGGATGACGCTGGGGCAGATCGAGCGTGAGGCGATTCGTCAGGCTTTGGAACGTTCGGACGGTTGTCGCAGGGAAGCGGCCCGCTCGTTGGGGATCAGCGTCCGCACGATGCAGCGGCGCGTCAAGGAACTGGACTGACGCCTGCCAGGTGCGATGCCAAAGTGGCGTGGGGGATGCCAATTTTTCACATCCGGTGGGGCGCACGCGGATTGCGGATCGGCCGAAATGCCGAGGATTTGGCCGTCCTTTCTCGTATCTGCCGCTGGCTGCGGAATTCTGCTCGTGTCGCTTTCTTGTTTGGCACGCGACTTGCATTCTGGTAGGGACAGACAGAACCACAGGCCCGGGCGACCGGGAGCCGGAATTCTATGATGGGCTTGGGATCGGTGAACCCGAGATGAAAGGAGGAGGGACATGTTTGCGACACGATGGGAACCGTTGGCGGAGATGAACCGGCTGCGCAACGAGATGGATCGGCTGTTTGGCCGCTGGGGTCGGCTGGAGCCGCGACCGCTGGCCAGCACGGGTTATCCGCCGCTGAACTTGTGGGAGGATGACGACCACTTGTATGTGGAAGCGGAGTTGCCCGGTTTTGACATGGAGGGATTGGAGATTTACGTGACCGGTGGCCGCCAGTTGGCTTTGCGGGGCGAGCGGCGGTCTCCGGAGCTGAAGGGCGGCACGTGGCATCGTCAGGAGCGGGCGTTTGGCTCGTTCAGCCGCACGCTGGAGCTGCCCAGCTCGGTGGATAGCGACCGGGTTTCGGCCGAGTTCCGGCACGGGGTGCTGACGGTGACTTTGCCGAAGAGCGAGGAGGTCAAACCGCGGCGGATCGAGGTCAAAGCCGATTCGACTTGAAGCTGGTCCCGCACAGACGGATGGGGAATTGCACGAGCGAGATACACGAGGGATAAGGAGTGCAGATCATGACGACCACCACCATGACCAAGAGCCAGGCGGGCGAAGTGGCGGGTGCCGAAAACACCTTCCAGGCCACCTTCATGCCCCGTTTCGACATTTGGGAGACGGAAGAAGAGTTGCTGTTGTACGGCGATCTGCCGGGCGTCAGTCCCGACAGCCTGGACATCCGTTTCGAGAACAAGGAGCTGACGATTCACGGCCGCGTCGGGCCTCGCCATGAGGGCATCGAATTCCTCTACGGCGAGTACGGTGTGGGGGATTTCCACCGCAGCTTTGCGATCGGCGAATCGATCGACAGCGAGCGGATCAGTGCGGAACTACACCAGGGGGTGTTGACCCTGCACTTGCCGAAGTCCGAGAGGGCCAAGCCGCGGCGGATCACGGTCCAGGGGGCCTGAGAGATCGGCAGCGTCGCTGGCCCCGTGACGTGTTTGCTCGGCCAGCGGCGGACCCGTGGCCTTGATCGCAGGCCCGGGACGCCGCTGGCCCGTTTCGGAGTGCTGTGGAAACAACAGGAGGTGCGTTATGTTCGGGAGCTTGACACCTTGGAAAAAAAGGAATCCCCAGCGGACGGACGTCTCTCACACGCCTGCTCATCCGGTGACCGATCTGCGGGAGCAGTTCGATCAGTTGTGGGAGCGGATGGCTTCCGATTTCGGTTCGCTCAGCCGTTGGGAGCAGCCGGGTTGGCTGTCGCCGCGTGTCGATTTTGCTGACGAGAACGATCGGTATGTGTTGCGAGCGGAAGTGCCCGGCTTCGAGCCGCAGGAGTTGGATGTCAAACTGAGCGGGAACGTACTGACGATCCGGGCCGAGCGTGGGGAGGAGCAGCGTCAGGGCAATGGCGGCTTCCACCGCTACGGCAGTTTCAGCGAATCCTTCACCCTGCCGCAGGGTATCCAGGAGGACCAGGTTGAAGCTCAATATCATAGCGGCGTTTTGGAGGTCCAGCTGCCCAAAGCGGCTGACGCTGCGGCTCGGCGGATCGAGGTCCGTTCCCGCTGAGTGGGTTGCTGCCTGACGAACGGCATGCGTGTTTGCGACCGGCGTCCTCGCTTGACCGAGCGAGCGGGGGCGCCGGTAGCCGTACCGGGCCCTCGGCGGGCGAGCGACCTGCCCGCCCGCGGTGCTCCGCTCGCCGCGGGGACTCCACCCGCGTTCCCGTCTGGCTTGACGCAGGAGGAGCTAGCGATGCGAGGCGAAAAGATCATCGGTATCGATCTGGGAACCACGAACTCGGTGGTCGCCGTCGTCGAGGGGGGGCAGGCCAAAGTGATCCCCAATCTCGAGGGGAATCGGCTCACGCCCAGCGTCGTCGCCTTTACACGCCGTCAGGAAACGCTGGTCGGCGAACCGGCCAAACGGCAGGCGGTCACCAATGCGGAGCGTACGATCTGCTCGATCAAACGCTTCATGGGCCGGCGGCAGCAGGAGGTGCAAGCGGAAGAGAAAATGGTCGCCTACCGCCTGGCTGGCGGACCCCGGGACTACGTCCAGGTGAAGCTCGGCGAGCAACTGTATCCGCCCCAGGAAATTTCGGCCAAGATCGTGCGGAAACTGAAGGAAGCCGCCGAATCCTATTTGGGCCAGAAAGTCAATCAGGCGGTGATCACCGTGCCCGCCTACTTCAACGACGCCCAGCGACAAGCCACGAAGGACGCCGGGCAGATCGCCGGACTGGAGGTGGCCCGCATTATCAACGAACCCACGGCCGCCGCCATGGCCTACGGGCTGGAACGTAAAAAAGATGAAAGAATCGTGGTCTTCGACCTGGGCGGCGGAACTTTCGATGTCTCCGTGTTGGAAGTCAGCGGGGCCGACGACGACGCCAAAATCTTCCAAGTGCTCAGCACCAGCGGCGATACCCACTTGGGCGGTGACGACTTCGACGAAATACTCGTCCACACCGTCGCCGATCAATTCCAACGCCAGCAGGGCATCGACCTGAGACAGGACACCATGGCCCTCCCGCGTCTGCAGGAAGCCTGCGAGAAAGCCAAAAAGGAACTGAGCAGCACCCCCCAAACCGAAATCAACTTGCCTTTCATTACGGCCGATGCCAGCGGAGCCAAACATCTGCAGACGACCTTGACGCGCGCCCAGTTCGAAACGCTGATCGACAACTTCCTGCCCCGGATCAAAACGCCGCTCGAGCAAGCCCTGCGCGATGCCAAACTGGAACCCGGCGACATCGACGAGATCGTGTTCGTCGGCGGTTCCACCCGCATTCCCCGGATAGAACAATTCGTGCGGGATTACTTTGGCAAACAGCCGCACAAGGGCGTCCACCCCGATGAGGTGGTCGCGATCGGAGCCGCGATTCAGGGCAGCGTGCTGGCCGGCGAACGTCAGGATGTGCTCCTGCTGGACGTGATACCCCTCTCGCTGGGAATCGAAACCGAAGGTGGGATCTTCACCCAATTGGTCGAACGCAATACGACCATCCCCTGCGAGCGAAAACAGGTCTTCAGCACGGCCGAGGATAACCAGACCGCGGTGACGGTGCAGGTTTACCAAGGCGAACGGCCGATCGCCCGCGACAACCGCCTGCTGGGCCAGTTCAATTTGGAAGGACTCCCGCCCGCACCCCGCGGCTTGCCGCAAATCGAAGTCAAATTCGATCTCGACGCCGACGGGATCCTCCACGTGTCCGCTCAGGATCTGGGCACGAACAAGCAGGCTGCGGTGCGGATCGAACTGTCAGCCGGCTTGAACGAACAGGAAATCCAACGGATGCAACGCGATGCTCAGGAGCACGCGGAACAGGACAAACAACGCCGCGAAATGGTCGAAGCTCGCAACCAGGGCGAACACCTCTGCTACCAGCTCGGAAAACGGATCAAGGACCACCAGGACAAGCTGACGCCTGCCGATCGCGAACCGCTCGAGCAGGCGATGCGCCAGGTGCGTTCGGCCGCACAGCGCGACGAGCTGGTCCAACTCCGCTCGGCCATCCAGCAACTGGAACAGGCATCGCACGCCTTCAGCCGATCGATGTACCAGCGGGCCCAAGCTTCGAACGGTTCGGCGGGCAGTTGCGATTCGGCGGGCCCGTACGAACACGGCCGCGCGACCGCAGACGATGCGATCGACGCTGAGTTCGAAGTCAAGCGTTAAGGAAAAGCGGGCGGCCGCGGGCGGCTCTTATCGGGATCGGAAAGCGGGCTCGGGATCACCCCGAAAAGAGGTCCGGCATGGGGTGTTCCATTTGTGCGAGTCAAGGCCAACTGGTTTGAGCCCGTTCTTGTTCCTTCATGCAACTACGGCCGGCCGCCCGCACCTTGCCCCTTCGCTCCCCGCCGAACTTGCCCGTCGCTGGCGGTTGGCCTGTTTGAACCCGGGGACGCCGCGGTAACGCACGAACAAAGTTTTGGCCGCGAAGCGGCGGTGACGGTCCTCGAAAATGGTCAGGTTCACTCGTCGCCGCCCGGTCAACGCGGTCGTTCGTGCGGGACACGAGGAGGTGAAAATGACGCAGTACGAGCGGGCAGCGCAAATCTGGTACCTGCTGGTGTGGGCTGCCACCAACCGCGGCAGTGGATGCGGCGGTGACGAGTTTGGCTGATGATCCCCTGCGGTTCACGAGTCCCGGCGGTGTGCATCGTGAGTGTCCCGTGAACTAAACCGCTCCGCGGTGGTTTCTTGCCGCGTTTTCTTGGCCGCAACGGGGGTTCTCGCTTCTCGACGGCACCCCCTGGCAATTCGGAATGCCGAACCAGGCTTGCGAACAGGGCGGGATTGTGTAAACTCCTTCATAGGTTCACTTCCGCTGCAACAGGTTTCGGTAGAACCCTATTACTCTCGCTGGGAAAAGCCCGCATGCTCGTTGTACCGCCGGAAACAGGAGGAAACACGGTCCGCAACAAAACGCGGTAAAAACAACAACGGATGGGTGGCCGAGTGGTCTAAGGCGGCGGTCTTGAAAACCGCTGTGGGCGCAAGTCCACCGGGGGTTCGAATCCCTCCCCATCCGCTTTCGCAGCTTCCCGCAGCTTGCCCGCGTGGTTTCGCTAAGTCACGGAATAGCAAGAGGTTAGGGCTGCCATCATCCTGTCGTTCCGTGTCATCTGTGCCCCCTTCACAACCCTTGGGTCGTTCGCAGGTTTCCGCAGCATTTCGAGCCGTTTTGAATCCCAACTGCCCCCGCATCTGCCCCCGCATTGAATCAGGGGCACCGGCCGCCGCGTCATCCGTTCCCGTTGCCTGCAGGGCCTGATTGTCTGAGTTCGGAGCCGGGGGCTGCAGATCGGGCCGGGCGTCTAGTGCCCCCCGGATGTCGTGTAGCCGAGTGTGCGAGTATCGGCCGCCGTGCCTCTCGGGCGTATCGTTCGTGGGAATCTTGGGAATCTTGGGGGCAGATCCTGTTTTCAGGCTTTCATTTCGTGTGACACTCCCCCGCACGGCGCGACCGTGACGAATTTCATTTGCGGGCGCGATGGCAGTGACTGGGCCGAAGCGACACCAAAGGG
>SLMF01000490.1 GCA_007133715.1 Planctomycetaceae bacterium | reverse complement strand
TAGCGGAACGCATCATCGTCCTCGATGTCGTCATGGACCAGCGAGGCTTTATGGAAGAGTTCGATGGCCATTGCGGTTCGTTTGACGGCGTCGGGAAAGGCTTGGACACAGCGGGCCCCGTCGCGCGCGGTCGCTTGCCCGCCGGTGAGGGCGTCGTAGGCGGCCAGGGTGATGAAGGGACGCGAGTACTTGCCGCCGGCTGCCAGGAACTGGTAGGCGAGGGCTTCGGTCACGGCGAGGGGGTTGCAGGCCGAGGTGTCGGAGCCCGCGGTGGGCTGCGTTGTACCGATTGTACGAACTCGGGGCAGGAGGCGTTCGAGTTCGGCAGGGGCGAACAAGTCCGCCGCGCCCCGCATCAGGTGCAGATAACTGCGGGGGGTGTGGCGGACGGGCGGGCCCTGCAGGCGGATCATCTCGAACACCCAGTCCTCGTCGACCGAAGAACTGCGGCAATCGCTGGACAGCAGCGGCACGGCCATGCAGGGGATACCGGCCGCCAGGATCTTGTCGAACGCTTTTTCCAACACGTTCAGACAGGCGACTCCCACAATGGCATCCACCTGGCCGCTGACGATGATCTTCATGACGATCGGCGAGCCTTCGGCGATCAGCACGCGGTATCCGAGGGCTTCGGCGACACCGCGAAAATCGGCGATGCCGCAGGCCCCGCATTGGCGGCACTCGAGACCATGCTGTTCGTATTCGGCGGGACATCCTGCCGCACGTTTCAGGCAATGGGGCAGCAGCAGCAGGCGTCGAGCGGGCGAGGTCGCCGCGACCTGCTCCCGCCAGAACTCGGAGGCCAGCATGACCATGGTCCAGCCCAGGTAGCCCTGAGGCAGGGAGTCTTCGCGCAGCAACCGCCCGGCCACGCGTTCCAGCGTGTCCATGCTCAGCGGCCCGGTCGGGTCCAGCCGGCGGGCGATATGGCTGCCGGCGCGACGAATCCGCTCGCGCACCGCTCGCTCCGCAGGAATCCCCTTCAACTCGGCCGCTTTGCGAGGCGGGGTCGGGGCGGTGGACGCGGGCGAGCCCGCCTCGGGGGACGTCGGGTGCGCTGGGCTGCCGGTAATCGTCACGGTCCGGGCCCCCGAGACAACGCGGGCGGTGGTCCCGGCAGACAACAATCCACCGGACAGACATCCGGGTGCGGTCCATATCGTCCCGCCACCGAACGCGGGCGACCCGGCTCCAGCCGCTCCAAAAACAAATCGCGGATCATCTCCACAAACGCCGTATGCGGCCCCACCGTCGCCGCCCGTACCATCGGCAACTGACACCGCTCCGCCGCCGCGCGGGCTTCGACATCCAAGTCGAACAGCACCTCGACGTGATCCGAAAGGAAACCGATCGGGACAATCACCAGCCCGCAAGGCCCTTCGTCCGCCTGCAGCCGCTCGATCGCCTCGCACACATCCGGTTCCAACCAAGCCTGCTTGGGCGGGCCACTCCGGCTCTGATAGACCAACCGGTAGCGGGGCAGTCCCACACGCTCGCTGACCAAGCGGCAGGTCTCTTCCAGCTGCTGAACGTATTGGCAGCGATCGGCCATGCTCTGCGGCAGGCTGTGGGCCGTGTAGAACACCCAGGTCGGGCGGCGGTCATCGGCCGGCAGCTCCGCCAACGCCTCGCGGAGTCGGGCGACCTGTGCCTCGATGAAGCCAGGATGATTGTAGAACACCCGAATTTTGTCAATCTGGGGGGCGCGTGAACCGACCATGTCACAGGCAGCTTGGATGTCCTCTCGATACTGGCGGCAGCCGGAATAGGAACTGTAGGCCGAGGTAACCCAGGCCAGGGCACGGTGGATACCTTGATCGGCCATCTGGCGAATGGTATCCGTCAGCAACGGATGCCAGTTGCGATTGCCCCAATACAGGGGCAGGTGGACACCGGCCGCCTGCAACCGGGGCTCGAGCAACCGCATCCACTGGCGGACTTGATCGTTGATCGGACTGGCCCCGCCGAAGTGCTCGTAGTGTTCGGCGACTTCCAACAGGCGTTCGCGGGGGACCCGTTTCCCCCGCACGACATTTTCCAAAAACGGCAGGACATCCTCGCTTCGCTCGGGGCCACCGAAGGAAACAAGCAACAGTGCGTCGTAGGTCGGGGGCATATTCCCGGTCGCCTCGGTTAGATTCTGGGACATCGGTTCGTTGCTGGGCATGCCAGCTTTCGTATCGATTCTGCGGAATTATGGCGCCGCAGGCAAGAGGGGCAGTCCCCAATTCCGATCACGCGAACCGCCGCGCGAGGACAGCGGAGTTCTTGGGCGGCCCGGCCGGAGTCGGATCGTGACCGCGGGTTTGTCCGCGATTCTCGCGGCAGCCGTTTCCGCGGGCAACGCGGACAGCCGGGTCGGAATTTCCCTTGTCGTGAGGGGTGAATAAACGCCAACCGGCTGCGTCGCCGAAATGGGTGGCGAGCGCAGCCGGTCGATTCTCGCGTGCATTGTCGCGATCGGCGGAGGGGACGCGATGCCTCGCAAAGCCTCCTCGCCACCGC
>SLMF01000646.1 GCA_007133715.1 Planctomycetaceae bacterium | reverse complement strand
GGGCGCGTGGCGACCGGTTGTACTACCACGAGCGGCCGATCAAGTTGTGGGGGCTGAACCTCTGTTTTCGTGGGGGCGCGGCTCCCACACACGAACTCGCCGAACGGCGAGCCGCTCTGTACCGCAAATTCGGTATCAATGCCGTGCGGCTGCACAAATGGGTCGACGGACCCGGCTGGGCAGGGATCCAGACGCAAGGCAGTGCCGTCCGCTTCGACCCCGAGGGCCTGGATCGCTTCGATTACCAGAACGCCCAGTTTCGCCAAGCCGGGATCTTCCTCAAACTATCGCAAGCCTTCGGCACAATCCGTGTCGGCCCGGATGATCGGGAGACGGTCCCCTATGCCGAAGAACTGGGCGCCTTCGAGCGACCCGACTCGCGAGTCGGCGGCGGCAACAGCACCCTGTTTTACTCGACAGAACTTCAGGATCTGACCATCCGCCAGTTGCAAAACATCCTGACGCACCGCAATCCCTACACCGGTTTGACGTATGCCGAGGATCCGGCCATCGCGTTTGTCGAGATTGTCAACGAAGCCAGTATTCTGTTTTACACGTCGATGAACCCGTTGCGGGACAGTCCCACGCTGCGCCGCCGGACGGCCCGCCATTTCAGCCAATGGCTCCGCGAACGCTACCGCGACCACGCGGGGCTGGTCGACGCTTGGGGTGCAGCCGCGCTGGACAGCTTTGACGAAGTCCCCACGCCCGACGGCCAGCCGGAGCAGCTGGACCGGGACAACCTGCTGCCCTTGGGTAATCCCTGGTTCTGGGATCCCGAGCGGTTGTCCGGTTCCCAGAAATTCCGCCGGCAACGGCTGCTGGACAGCCTCCAGTTTCTGTACACGCTGCAAGTCGAAGCCTACCAGCGGATTGTCCGGGGGATTCGCGAGACGGGTTATGAGGGCGAAATCATCGGTTCCAACTGGCACGCCGGGCGGATGTTCAGCCACTATGCCAACCTGCACTCGGACTACCGGGTGGGAACCATCGACCGCCACAACTATTTCGGCGGCGGCAGCCGCACCCGGATCCAGAACGCGTCGATGAGCCGCGTACCCGGCTCGGGAATGCTCAGCACGGGCATGGAGCAGGTGGCCGATCGGCCGTTCATGTTGTCGGAATGGATCCACGTGTCTCCCAACGAGTGGGGCGTGGAAGGTCCGGCGATTATCGGTGCTTATGGTCTGGGGCTGCAGGGCTGGGACGTCAGTTACCTGTTCCAGAATCGCGACGACGGCGAGTTCAGTTCGCGGATCGGGCGTGAGCGTTGGGATGTCACCGCCCCGCAGGTCTTGGGCATCTTTCCCGCCGTCGCGCGGCAAGTGCTGCGGGGGGATGTGCGGGAAGCCGAGTTGCGGGCGGTTCGCTACGTGCATGTGCCCTCGCTCTTCGAGGGGCAGATGGGTTTCGAGGATGCGGTGGGCAGCCAGGAGTACGACGTCCGCACGTTCGACAGCCGTCAAGTTCCCGCCCAGACGCTGGCGGTAGCCCGTTGCGAAGTCCAGTTCACCGAGCGGTTTCGCAACACCCCGCCCTTCGATCTGGCAGCTTATCGCGAGGGCGACCAGTACCTGGCGTCGACGGGCCAGCTGCGTTGGCGTGGGGGCCAATCACGGCACGACGGGCACTTTACGATCGACACGCCCGGTACAAAAGCAGTGGTCGGCTTTGCCGACGGTCGGGAGGAAAATTTGGGCGAAGTCACGATCCGGCCCGCCTGCCGCTTTGCCGCGATTTACGTCACCGCTCGCGATCCGGACGAAGATATCGTCTCCGGCCGCAACCTGCTGGTCGTGGCCATGGCCCGGGCCCGCAACACGGGGATGCGGGTCTTCGCCGACCAGCTGATCCTGGCGACCGGCGAATCGCCGGTGGTGCTCGAACCGGTTCGCGCCACAATCCGATTGGACCGCCCCGGCTCCCCCACCGTCCATCTCCTGGATCACAACGGCCGCCTGACCTGCCGCACGCTCCCCGTGCAGGCAGGCCAATTCGAAATCGACGGCGCCCGCGATCAGACGCCTTACTATCTGATCCGTTACGACTAAGAGGCTGACGATTCGAGACCAAACCGGACAAACCTAACCGCGGGTGACTTAACGCAGTATCGTCGGTTCCGGCCGGTCCACTATCTGCTCGCGATCACGCGCCAGAAGGAACGCGAACAGATCGGCGATCTCCTCCAGTTGCCAGTCGTCCAGCAGTCCCTCCGGCATGGGAGAGTCGGGTTGAGGAATCATCTGTTGCACGTCGGCACGATCCAAGGTCACCACGCGCCCGTCGGGTTTGGCCAGAACCAGCTGCTGGGATTCGTTTTGCCGCACAAGACGCCCCGAGCGTTCCCGCCCGTCTTGCATGATGATCGTCGTCTTCCGGTACTCCTCGACGACAAAGTGCGAGGGGAACAGGATCGATTCGAGGATCTCTTTCCTCATCGCCCGGCGGCTGAGCCAAGTCAGGTCGGGCGCGGCGTCCTGGCCCAAGTCGCCGACACGATGGCAG
>SLMF01000694.1 GCA_007133715.1 Planctomycetaceae bacterium | reverse complement strand
CTTCCCGGGAACTCGGGGGCGTCAAGGGGCGGATGACGCGAAAACCGATCGCCAGCGTCGGATCGTCCGTGAACCACCAAGCACTGTAGGGCAGGTTGGGATCCCCCTGCTTCCACTCCGCCTCCTCCGAGCCCAGCCGCGCTGCCGAACGGCAGTCCTCCGGATCGCTCTCCCAAGAACCACCGCGAATGGCTCGCGGGATCAACTCTTCCGGCCAAACCAACGCCTCCTCGGCAGTTACCCGTTGACCGTCGAACTTGGCATAACCGTCCGGCAGAATCTGGTCAATCGTCCATTCGGCCACGTTTCCGTGAATGTCATACAGACCCCACGGATTCGGCTTCTTCTGGCCAACCCGCTGGGGAGCGTCGTCCGAGTTGTCGTAGTACCAAGCGTAATCGTCGAGATCCGCCGGATCATCGCCGAAAAAGTAGGCCGTGTCCGTACCGGCACGACAGGCATACTCCCACTCGGCCTCCGAAGGCAAACGATAAAACTGGCCCGTGATCCCGCTCAACCACTTGGTGTACTGGCGAGCTGCGTACTGGGTCATCGTCACCGCCGGCAACTCCGGCTCCTCGCCAAACGGGAACGTATAGCTGGGATCATACAATTCGGTCGGCGCCGTAACCGCATCGATCTTGTTATCCTCGGTGACCGGGCGCAGACCGGCACGTTCGAATTCCTTGAAGATTCCGTACAAATCCATGTACTCGCGGTATTCGGCCCACCGCACCTCCGTCTGTCCCATCCAGAACGGCGACACTTCCACCTCGAACTGGGGGCCCTCGTTCGGCTGACGCCCCGGCTCCGATTCCGGACTGCCCATCGTGAAAACACCACCAGGGATCGGAACCATGGTGTAGGTCACGTCGGTTCCCGGAATGACCGCCGTGTACGGGATCATGTAGCCCTGCTCCGTCTCGACGTACCGGCCTTCGGCAGGCCGCGTGGCGGACAGCCCCGGCACACTCTCGTCAGCTTGCAAAGCAAAGCCACCCAAAAGTACGACAACCAGCGAAATGGTGCAAAACGATTTCTTCATAGACAATCTTCCTTCTTGAAAACGACTCGGTCGGCGCAACGAGCGTATGCACAAGCCTCAGGTGGGCAGGGACAGAACCGATCCCTCAATCGCTTGTGGCGGTGACTCGGTGTTCCTAGTTTACCCATCCGGCGTGATTTTGTCGACTCCCGCAAGAACATCGGAGCCTGTTCAGGCCACTCCCGCGGCGTGCTCGAGGTACTCCCAAACCAGTGCCGCCACATCGACTCCCAACGCCGCCGCGGTGGCCCGCCAACCCGGAACCGCGTTGACCTCCAATAAGTAATGCTGGCCATCACGGCCCGGCAGGATGTCCACACCCGCCAAAGGGGCCTGCAGTGCTCCCGCTGCTCGCAAGGCTATCCCCCTCAGGCGGAGATCGGCGTCAAAGGCCTCCGCCCGAGCACCCAGACTTACATTCGTCCGCCAGTCGGTGGGATGGATGCGACGGACACTCAGTACCCGCTGGCCGATCACCAACAACCGGATGTCGAAACCCGCGTGCGGAATAAACTGCTGCAAGTAGAGTACGGCCCCCGTTTGAACCAGCGATTTGAAGACCCGCTGGGCCAATGCGGGGTCCTCGACCCGCAGGATCCCCCGCCCCTCACCCCCAAATAGCGGCTTGACGACCACATCACCCCCCAATTGTGCATAGCCCGCCATCGCGTCTTCCCAGCTCTGGCAAACGATCGTCGCCGGCGTCCTCAGCCCGGCAGCCAGCAGCTTGGCCGAGGCAAGGTACTTGTCGATCGCCGCTTCTAAAGCACGCGGTGGATTGATCACTGGAATGCCGCACTGCTCCAAACGTGCCAGGACGTCCATCCGAAACACTACCTGCTCCAGACTCCCCGGTGGCATGCTCCGTACCAGCACGGCATCCCAGGTCTCCAGACGATGCTCCGAGCAGGGGAAGCTGGGCGAGAGCCCCGTGCCTAAACGGGCGCTCAATGCAGAAAACGGGAGGCAAACCACCGAATGGCGTTCGCCCGCGGCTCGGCGAAGATCACTCACATACCAACTGACCGAGGAACCCAGCACCGCCAACCGCATCCGCTACCTCCGTGAACCCATTCAGCCTTGCCCGAGAACCCCCGAAAAGCCGCACCGGCATGGAAGCTGACAGCCCTTTCAAGCGTCCTTGTTCAGGTCGCTTCGATAAACGACTCACGCAACACCGCCGGTGCCAACTCGCCAAAACGGTGCGAACGCCCGCTGCCGCGATTGATCAGGGTCACTCGGGCCGGGCTGAATAATAACGGATCGATGCGATAGAAGTCGTGCTCGTACCTCGCAAAAATCTTTCCAAAAGGCTCACCATGATCGTTCGAGGCGTTGCTCGGGACCCGCGGCCCCTGCTCCCGCAGCCAATCGTCGTCGCAGTCCACCCACAGGGTCACCTCGCCCCCGTAAAGTACGGCATCGTTGGTCCGTCCAATGCCGCTCAGATCGTCGGCCGCCAGCGG